>JACQQJ010000015.1 GCA_016207035.1 Nitrospinota bacterium
CTCCTTTATATAATCAACAACATATCTCATTCTATCAACATAAGAGTGACCACCATATAATACCTTTTCCATCCCATATCTGGCAATTTCCTTTCGCTCTTCCTCATGTATCAGGTAATATTTAATCTTTTCCTTTAGCTCATCAATAGTATCAAAAGAGACTATACCTTTACCATCTTCAAGAAATTCTATCTGTTCCTGAGTGCGTTTTGCCATCATAAAACCACCACATGCAGGAACCTCAAAGGTACGCATATTATGGGCATTGCCATTCTGCCTACGGACAAGGTTGAGGACAATCTTGGACGCATTACAGATCTTTGACATTTCTTCACCATATCTTGCATTTGATTTCCAGCATTTCTTAACTGCTGTAATAGTCACATTCTCCCATGCATTCCCCCAGATACCAAGATCAAAATCAGTAATGCATTGTAATATTTCCTCTCTTTCCCTATCCCATGTTCCAATAAATACAATGTCGCTACCATAAAGTTTATATTCCTCATCAGTTAAATTTACAGGATGATGTAAATGGGTATCATATCCAAAAGGCAAATACTCTACCCTTTTTACCCCTGCCTGCCTTATTTCTGGAATAAGAAATTTTCCCCAGATGAAGTAAATATCATAAAGATGTATGCACTTTATTAAATCCCTTGACGAATTTACCTTATTAAATGGGTCATCGGGGTTCCAATTGCATAGGATTGCACCTGTTTTTTGTTTGATTTTTTTTAGTGTCTCAGGAGTAATCAGCTCACCTTTGAAAACAAGCAGGACATCAGGCTTTAAATTTATGCAGGCATCAGATAGTTTTCTATTGGTAATTTCTCTACGGTAACTCCACTCAAGTCTTCCTAGAATTGGGAAGGATAAAAATTTTGCATCTAATTCAAACTCCCTCCTGAAATCAAATATCGTTGTCTCATTACCCAACTTTATAAGGGCTTCATAACATGATGTTACCAGAGATCCATGCCAGTTTTCACCGACAAGCAATATCCTCATAATTGAGCCAGAGATTTTACTATATATTATTATCTCTTAGATAAAACTTTTTTATAAGCCTTCACCATTTCATCACCATATCTGTCCCATGAAAATTTTTTTATATATTCCCTTGCAGAATCACCCATCTCCTGCCTCTTATCCTCATTTTCATAAAAATATAGTATCTTCTCTTTTATTGCCTCTGAATCTCTTACAGGTATAATAAACCCGTCTATTCCATTCCTCACAATCTCCTCTCCACCTGTATTTTTTGTAACAATTACAGGTAATCCGCATGCCATTGCCTCGGCTATAACCATTGCCAATCCCTCTTCAATTGATGGAAGTATAAATACAGAGGAGTTGCTGTGCAATTTATAGAGGTCATTATGATTAATGTTACCAAGATGTTTATAATAACCCTCATACCTTTTTAATACATATTTTGCATCATCAGCTATATTTCCTATCAGAATTAGTTCAAAATTTTTTAATCTTAAATCACTTACAGACTCTAAAAGGTAATGCACACCCTTTCGTAGACTTATATTCCCAACAAATATAATCCTGAATATTTTATCCTTTTTTTCAGCCTGTTTGAAACTGTTCAGGTTTACTCCATACGGAACCAATATAAGTTTATCTTTATTTATCCCCTTTTCAATAAAACTATTATAAACAAATCTTGAAGGAACTGAAATATAATCAGACTCTTCATATTCCCTTAGTTGTTTTTCCATTAACCGATTATTTACATTTGATAAATTTAAATTATATTTTTTATACTCATCCTTCAGTAATTCATGTGCATATAATATATGAGAAGATCCACGCTCCAATATTGTTATTGCACCTCTATTTTTCGCACTCCTCATCGAATAAAGGGCAAAGCTTGCAATCCCCACGAATATATCACATTCCTTTATATACATCTTTGCTTCTATATCAAATAGATTATCCTTTAGGTAATTGCCAGAGATAATCCTATTTAAAAATGGTAGATATATAAAGAAATGCTCTAAATAATAGATGTTTTTAAGAGCGATAACACTTGCCGAGTTTATAGTCTCTTTTTGGGGATTAAAGTAATTTGTTATAAATCTATACAGATACCCTTTCTTTTGTAGTTGTTCTGCCAGATGAAACAAATGAAACCTTCCCCCTGATGAAACGATAACCTTCATATTTTATGATTTTGATTTAAAAAATGAGATGACCTAATATGCTTCCTTGTTAATTATTGATTTTTTAAAATATTGTTACTATACTTTAAGAAGAATTTTAATTTTAACACCTTTAAACTCAAACATCCTTGAGACTCTCTTTTTTGGGTTGTCACTATAGTAAGTAGTTTTTAACTTATCTAACTTAAAGGAGATATTTTGATTATGAAAGTTACTCTTATTTATCTGGATCAACTATCAGCAATGCATCCAACAGGTGTCCTCTATCTTGCTACATACCTGCATGAAAAAGGATTCTCTGTAGATATTATTGGTATAGATCCTAAAAATAAAAATGCCAAAGCTGAATTTATCTCTGAAATAGAAAAAAGTAAACCTGATATGGTGGGTATCTCTTTAGTAACCCGTAATGCTGACCGCATAGGAAGAATAACTGAAGTAATCAAGCAAATGTTCCCAAAATGTTTTATAGTCTGTGGCGGGCCACACCCTACAGTTTTGCCCGAACTTACTCTAAAACAAAATCCCCTATTAGATTGTGTGGCAATTGGCGAAGGTGAAATCATAATGCTCGAACTTTCTCAGCGCATCAAGGACAAACGGGGTATATCTGATGTAAAAGGTATTGCCTTTCAAAAACAGGGTAAGGTATATTTTACCGAACCTCAACCGTATATACAAAATCTTGATATCCTCCCCTTCCCCAATCGTGCCCTCCTACGAATAGATATTACACCTGTATTACGTTCTCCCTATCTACCTTTGCCCCCACCACAATTAGATTTAATGGCTGTTCGAGGCTGCCCATATAAATGTTCCTTCTGTTATTCCACAGCAAGTAAGATTTTTGGTTCTAAAATCAGATCAAGAACCCCAGAAAATGTAATTGCCGAACTTAAATTACTTAAAAAAAACTACAATATAAAGGGTGCCCAAATTGGTGCCGATACCTTTACAGCCACAAGAAAATGGGCACTTAGATTTTGTGATTTATTGATACAGGAAAAATTAAATATACGATGGTATGTCAATGCAAGAATAGACAATGTGGACGAAGATATTTTGAAAATGATGAAGAAAGCAGGGTGTGAAGTTATTACTTTAGCTATTGAGTCAGGTTCAGATCGCATACGAAACGATGTATTAAATAAAAAGGTCAGTAGAGAGCAAATCTCACGGGCCTTTGAATTAGCAAATAAGGTAGGTATTCTTACACAGGCAAATATTATGGTAGGAAGCCCTACCGAAACTATTGAAGATTTAGAGGACTCCATAAAACTAATTGATTTGCTTGAACCTGATTTCCTTAATTCTTCATATTCCAGTATATTACCTGGTACAACCCTTTGGGAAAAATATTCTGATAAACTGCATTTCAATTCCTGGTCTGAACTTGATATTGAGGTCCCCAAACAGATTTTACATACTATACAAGTAGAGAGACTGGCTGAAGCACGTGCATATCTGGAAACAAATTATGCACGATATGGAAAACATTCATTAAAAAAATTCCTTACAAAAAGCGTTTTTCGTAACATCATGCTTTATCGCTGGTTATGCTACCTGAAGGTAAGGCCCCAGAACATCTTAGGTGATATTTATCTCTTTTCTAAGGTAGCTTTAAGAAGTAAAGCAAAAAGTTATGAGGAATATTTAACTACCAGAAAAGATATTGCTACTCATTCAGTATTTTAATATATGGCATTGTTTTCAATCCACCTCTCATGCCAGAGGACAAAGTTCAAGAGATACCAGAGGAGTGAAGCCTTTCCGCCAGATTTATCTTGCCCATTACTGGCTTTAACAAGGGTATCAATATAATCTTTATTAAAATAATCCTGTCTGGAAAGAAATGCTGAGAATTTTGATTTTGTAAAATCTCCAAGTTCCCCCATGAACCAGTCAGTTATCGGCACATCGAATCCCCTTTTTCGTCTATAGGCTATTTCATGGGGGATTACATTAACCACTGACTTTTTCAAGATATACTTTGGTGTATGATTTTTTATCTTTATCTCCTTAGGAATAGACATGGCAAACTCAACTAACTTATGGTCAAGGAAGGGAACCCTTGCCTCTACTGAAGCAGCCATAGTCATCTTATCTACCCTCATCAGGAGGAGTTCGGGTAATCTCAAACGAAGGTCAATATAGCTCATCCAGTTAAAGAAATCCTTATCTTTCGCATTCACCTCAAATTTATCATAAAGATTTTTAACCACTCCGTAGGAAGATACCCCCCCTTCATCCCAACCGTAGAAATTCTTCTCATTGACCCTATCTCTAAAACTGTCTGACAGGAGCATCTCTTTCTGTCTCCCTGAAAATGCCTCTGCACCCCCCCAGAAAATTACCTCTTTCTGTGCCGCTCTCCTTATAATCTCATATCTCATACCAACACTGTCCTCAAACAAAGAAGAGGATTTCAATGCCGCCATTCTCAGGGGGTAGGGGAGAAGTTGATAAAATTTACTTATCCTGTTTATCATTAAAGTCTTTATCCACCACTCATAACCAAAAAAAATCTCATCACTCCCCTCACCAACCTGGCAAACAGTCACCCCGCTGTCTTTTGCAAGCTTTGCCACATAATAGACAGGGACACATACCGGGTCAGCAATTGGCTCATCCTGATGATAAATGAGAGAAGGGAGAAAATCTATAAAGTCCTTTACATCTATTAAGATTTCGTGGTGATTGGTTTTAAACTCTGAGGCAATCCTCCGTGCATATTGCAGCTCGTTATAATTTTCCATTCCTTCGCCTCCACTCAGGGCATTCCCTTTATATCCGATTGAGAATGTCTCAACAGGCTTGTCCATCAACTCTGACATTAATGCCACATTGGTACTCGAGTCTATTCCGCCGGATAGAAATACACCAAAGGGGACATCACTTATCATCCTGTATTTTACAGATTCCCGCAGGAGCTCTAAAATCCTGTCAACATAAAATCTCTCATCTCTTTCCTTGAAGAGGGTAACATTTTGAAATACATCCCAGTACTCATCTATTGTATAATCCCCCTGCCTTCGCACACTCATGGTATATCCTGCAGGAAGTTTGAATATATTTTTAAAAAGGGTCATGGGGGGCGGGGTGGTCAGAAAGGATAGGTAGTGATAAAGGGCGTCATCATTTACCTCCCTTTTTACTGCCGGATGTTCCAGTAATGCCTTTATTTCTGAGGCAAATATAAAAGAACCATGAGAAAAGGTATAATACAGCGGCTTAACCCCAATTCGGTCTCTTGCCAGAAAGAAATCCCCTTTTATCTCATCATATATGGCAAATGCAAACATCCCCCTCAGCCTGTGAACCATCTCCCTACCATATTCTTTATATAAATAGATGAGAACCTCTGTATCCGAGTGCGATTTAAAGCGATAACCCTTTTCTTCAAGCCCTCTGCGAAGCTCTATAAAATTATAGACCTCACCGTTATAGACAATCCAGACTTCACCCCTGCTGTCACACATAGGCTGTCTTCCGGCAGATGAGAGGTCTAAGATAGAAAGCCTTCTGTGCCCAAGCCCTACTTTCTTATCAGGAGAGAGATAAATACCTGCATCATCAGGACCGCGATGGGTCATGCTATCACGCATCTTGATTATCAGGTCTTCGGTTACCTGGGTATTATTTCCGTAATTGAATAATCCGGCTATACCACACATAATAAATTGACAATTGACAAATAACCATTGACGATTGAAAAATTATGGCTTTTCATTCGTCAATCGAAAATCGTCAATCTTCATCCTCTGACCATCTCATCTGCAATAAATGTCATCTCGGTAGCCTGAAACATCTGCCATAATGGTATTGGTATCTCCCCCTTGCCCCTGATACATTTTTCAATTGCTATGAGCTCATTCATCTGTCCTTTATCAGGAAGGTTTGAAGACCAGCCTTTCTCTTTAATACCGTAAATCATGAGTTTTTTGAAATCATTTATTATTATTGTTTTCCCATCGAAGTGTATTTCTATATATTCCTTGCCGAATTCCTGTGAACCAATGGCTGTATATATCAGCGTGCAGATTGAACTGTCTTTATATTTTATCGTAGCTGCAAAATTGTCACTGTATTTTTTCCCAGAGATGGCAGAGGCATCTATACTTTCAACCTCTGAATCTGTAAGAAAATTAAAAAAATCGAACATATGACATGCCTCACCAATAATTCTCCCCCCTCCTTCAGGTGTATAAACCCAATTGTCAGGTGGAATATAACCGGCATTGACCCTGTAGTTAACCACTATGGGATTTTTGTGATTCAGCATCAATTCCTTTGTCCTGATTGCAGCAGGTGAAAATCTACGATTGAAACCCACCATCAAATAGGGATTAGGGATTAGGGAATAAGGATTAATAAAAAGGTCTTTTATTTTATTTAATTCATCCCTGTTTAATGCAAGCGGTTTTTCAACGAATACAGATTTGCCTGCCTTCAATGCCTCCACAGTAATGTGTGCATGGAGATTATGTCTGGTTGTTATAAGAATCATATCTATGTCCGCATCATTCAGGGCATCTCTATAATCTGTAGACGAGTAAGATGCATTAAACAGTCTTGCTATCTCCTTTGCATCAGTACCCTTCCTGCTAATGATGGAAGCAATAGTATAAAGGTTTGAGAGCCTTTGAAGATTCGGTAGATGAACTGCCCTGGCAAAACTCCCTGCACCAATGACAGCTATATTTATCTTTCCTTCTTTCTTCTCGACTGGGTGCGTTATTAAGTCAACTTTTGTTTTCAGTTTTTCTGTAGTTTTTACTTCAACAGGATATTTTAATAAAATCCCTAATGGCCTTTTCTCCTTGCCTTTCAACTCCTCATACGCCTTCGATGCCTCATCAATACTGTATACCCTGTCCACAAGGGAACTGAAATTGAATTTACCCTCTGCTATTAAATTAAGGTACTCCTTCATATTCCTGTTCTCAGTCCATCTTACATAGGGATAGGGATAATCAATACCTTTATCTTCATATTGCCTGTCATACCTCCCTGGACCATAGGAACAGGACATAAGAAGGTCAATTTCCTTTTCGTAAAAAGGTGACCTCTTAAGGCAAAGACCAATATCACCGACGATAACAACCTTGCCCTTTCTCCTGGTAATTTCAACTGCCTGCTGGATAATCTCGTTACTAGGCGATGCAGCAGTGATTATGGTGCTGTCTGCACCATAATCATCCGTCAGTCCCCTGGCATCCATGAATGATGTAATCGCCCAATCCATCCCCAGTCTCTTTGCCAGTTCAACCCTGTCTCTGTCAATATCAATACCCATAACCCTGCATCCTGTAATTTTTAATAGCTGAACCGTTATCTGTCCTATGAGACCAAGACCAATGACAGCTATTTTTTCTCCCAGTCTCACATCTGCCCTCCTCACCCCCTGCATTGCAATGGCGCCGAGTGTGACGGATGCGGCATCAGACATATCACACCCCTCAGGAATCTTTACACATAAGTTTCTTGGAACTAAAACTACTTCTGCATGATTTGCCCTCCCTGCACCGGCACATACAACCCTATCTCCAACCTTGATATCTCCGATGCCATTCCCAACCTTTACAACAAAGCCTGAACAGGAATAGCCAATTGGATAGCCAGCCTCTAAAGTCCCTTTTATCAGAGATCGGGTTTTTGATATACCCTGTGTCCTTACCAGCTCAATAACTTTAAGGATATTCAAAGGCTGATTGATTGCCTTGCGGAGGATGGACTCTCCTGAACTTATAAGAGATGCTGTCTCTGTTCCGGTACTGATGAGAGAATATGCAACCTCAATCAGTATTTCTCCACTTTCCACTAAAGGTGCAGGGACATCCTCAATAACTACCCTACCTCTCCTAATTAAGACCTGTTTCATAGAAAATAGCCACGGATATTCACGGATAAACGCAGAAAAATTAAAACAAAATATCTTAAGAATCCGTGAAAATCCGCGGTTAAAATTTTTATAAAACTAAACGTTTGTATTCAACTTTATCTTTACCAAAATTTACTAAAAGGCCAACCTTTGATCCTGTAGCCTTTAAATATGAGATAACCTGAGCCTGATGAGCGGGATGAAATTCTGCTACTGCTTTTATTTCCACAATTACCTTATGTTCTATTACCAAATCGAGCCGATGTTCTCCAACCTTCTTATTTCTATAAAATATTTCAACAAGTTTCTCTGTCTCGTATCCGAGCCCTATATCTTCTAATTCTATTACAAGAGCATTTTGGTATATAGACTCAAGATACCCTGTCCCTAACACATTATAAACTTTATAGAATGCCTGAATAATTTTTTCTGTTAATTCCTCATATATTAATCCCATAATTATCCGTGTCCATCCGTGGCTTTCCTTACTATAATATCCACAATCCTCTCTGCTGCCTTGCCATCCCATAACTGAGGAATTCTCCCTGTCTTGCCTCCATTGTTTAATATATTTTCAACCTCTTTTATAATTCTATCCTTACAATTGCCTACTATAACATTTGTCCCTTCCGTTACTGTTACAGGTCTTTCGGTGTTTTCCCTCAGGGTAAGGCAGGGTATCTTCAATATAGTAGTCTCCTCCTGAATACCCCCGGAGTCGGTGAGGACAAATCGTGCATAATTCATAAGCCGTAAAAATTCCAGATAGCCAAGGGGGTCTACGGTGATTAAATTTTTCATATCTCTCATAAAACTTAAAAAACCATGTTCCTTTATCATCTTCAGTGTCCTTGGATGGAGGGGGAAAATTACCTTTATCTTATTCTGTATGTATAGCAGTGCATCAAGTATTTCACCAAGACTATCTTTCCCGTCGACATTGGATGGTCGGTGAACTGTTAAGAGTGCATATTCCCTTTCTTTAACATTAAGCCGATGGATTATATCTGACATCTCTGCCCCTCGTAAGTGTCTTAAAAGTGTATCTATCATTACATTGCCGACAAAGAAAATTTTATCATCAGATATTCCTTCTCTTTTAAGATTTACATTTGCATCCTCCGATGTGGTAAAGAGGTAATCCGAGACAGAATCGGTAATAATACGATTGACCTCTTCAGGCATTCTCCTGTCAAAACTCCGAAGACCTGCCTCAACATGAGCTAAGGGGATATGCAATTTGGCAGCAGTTATGGCACATGCCATTGTAGAATTAACATCCCCGACTACGAGAACCATATCAGGTCTCTCTGAAAGCAATACCTTCTCAAATTTTACCATTACCCTTGCAGCCTGTTCTGCATGACTACCTGAACCCACCCCAAGATAGATATCAGGTTCAGGCAGTGAGAGGTCATCAAAAAAGACCTTTGACATCTTCTCATCGTAGTGCTGCCCGGTATGAAGGAGGATTGGATTCAACCCTTTATGCCTTCTCATTTCATCTATCAAGGGAGAGACCTTCATCATATTAGGTCTCGCCCCTGTAACTGTTATGACCTTCATTGGAAACACCCTTCAGATAACAAATTACTATTCACCTGCCTCCTCTAAAACCTTTCAGGAGAAATCCCTACCTTAAAAAAACTATCTCTGGGCAGGCTCCCGCCCTCTCGATGCCAGACCCTCGCATCTCCCAACCTTATAACCTTGATGAAATATGTTGATATTTTATCATAATCCCTATATCAGGAGAGGATAAAAATGGATAGTAGTATTTGGAGACTAATTCTGCGGGACAATCTTTACAAACTTTTTTTTGCCTACCTTAATTACATATTCCCTATCACCTTTTAATTTGCAATCCCTGTCAACTATCTTCATGCCGTCTACACTTACTGCCCCCTGTTCAATTAATCGAATAGCCATAGATGTGCTTTCTGTGGCAGCTGATTCATGTATTATATGAGGGAGCCACATCTCATCCCCTTTCCACTTTATCTTGACAACTGGTATTTCATCAGGCAGCCCCCTCTGGCTGAAGACCTTCTCAAATTCCCTTTGCGACTCATTTGCCTCAACATCACTATGAAACCTTTTAACAATCTCCCTTGCCAGTCTCTTTTTGAGTTCCAGGGGGTGGAGAGAGCCATTTCCCATCCCTTCCCCTAACCCTCTGAGTTCATCAACGGTAATATCGCTCAACAGTTCATAATATCTCATCATCAAATCATCTGATATTGACATGATCTTTCCGAACATCTCCTTTGGTGGTTCCATAATTCCTATGTAATTACCAAGACTCTTACTCATCTTCTGGACCCCATCCGTCCCCTCTAAAATAGGCATTGTTATAACCACCTGCTGCCCCTGACCATAGTCCCGCTGGAGTTCCCTCCCCACTAAAAGGTTAAATTTCTGATCTGTCCCCCCTAACTCTATGTCAGCCCTCAGGATTACAGAATCATAACCCTGAATGAGGGGATACAAAAATTCATGTATACCTATTGGATGCTGCGACTTAAATCTCTTACTGAAATCATCCCTCTCCAACAACCTTGCTACCGTGTATTTTGCAGCCAGTTCAATGAGTGAGACAGCCGATACTTTATCCATCCACTGGCTGTTAAATACCACGCTGGTCTTTTTTTCTTCGAGTATCTTAAAAATCTGCTTTTGATAGGTGAGTGAATTTTTTATCACCGCATCCTTTGAGAGGGGTTTTCTTGTTTCTGATCTTCCCGTAGGGTCCCCAATCATTGCAGTAAAATCTCCAATTAAAAATATTACCTCATGACCCAGTTCCTGGAACTGTTTCATCTTCTGGATCAGGACTGTATGCCCCAGATGAATATCCGGGGCATTAGGATCAAATCCAGCCTTGACCTTCAAGGGAATTCCTGTAGAGATTGACTTTTCAAGCTTCTTTATAAGTCCATCTTCTGTAAGTATCTCAACGGCCCCTCTCTTTATAATTTCAATCTGTTCTGTTATATTTTTCATAGCATAGAAAATATAATAGATAAACTGATGTTAAATGTCAAAGCTCAAATTATGAGGACATAATAAAGGGATTCGTAACTGATGGTTAAAGTAAATGCAGGCAAAAAAATAATACCCTTCGATATATAAAAAGCCATTAAAAGAAAAGTAAAGAATCTTTGTTTAAAATGAGGTCAATCGGGAGGTTTATTTTACCTTGATCTTAAGTTCTTTTATCTTTTTCCGGAGGGTATTTCGATTTAAACCTAATATCTCTGCTGCCTCAAGCTGATTTCCTTTGGTTTCAGCAAGAACTATCTTTATAAGGGGGTCTTCAACGAGATGTATCACTGTTTCATACAAATTTCCATTATTCAAATGCTTCATCTTTGGTAGATGTTTCTGGAGGTTTTTTTTGAGGACATCTTCAATGGTGCATCCACACTCCTCTTTTTCTCTTTTTTTACTATCCACCTTCATAATGAATGCCCAAAAAATCCTTTTTTGATATTAAAGGAGTAGAGACTTAATTTTTATTGATTAATAACTATGTAATGCTATCAAAAATAAGATGCTTGTCAAGAAAAATAATAGTTGATACAATGCCATTCAAAATGGTAAAAAATTCAATTCGTATTCTCATCATCCGTATTGGTGCAATTGGAGATGTATTGATGGTAACACCGTTAATCTCAACACTTCGAGATGCATTCCCTGATTCCTGCTTAGGTTTTCTGACCTCTCACTATGCAATGCCACTCCTCCAATATAATAAAAAGATAGATAAACTATATGCAATCAAATACCGAAAGCTGCCGTATTGGATAAGCATAGAAAAACAGAGACTCGTAAGAATAATGGAGAAGGAAAATTGGGATGTGATATTTTTACTGGAAAGTAATCCCATCTTCGCCTCCCTTGTCAAGAGGTTTGATGCAGATGCGATTTATGGTTTTAAAGGAGAGATTAATAGACATCTATCAAAGTTTATACCATTTTCCCCTGATTCCCATGTAATTTCTAATTTTCTCAGGCTTGGATCATTACTTGGCAAAGAGCTAAGAGAGTTTCCAATGAGCTTATATTGGCCTGATAATGCCTCTGAAAAGGTCAGGATTATTCTCAAGAGACTTCCACCTCATTATCCCAGGATTGCAATTCATGCCGGTTTTGGTCCTTTACGGAAAAAAGGGAAAAAAGCACTGGGAATAAAAAGCTGGCCCCTGGATAGATACAGGGAGACAATTATAAGGCTTCACAGGGAAACCCTTGCCTCTTTTGTTCTCACAGGAACAAGCAAAGAATTTACGATAAATGAGACTATTATGGACGGATTAAAAGTCCCGATTCTGAATTTAGCAGGGGATACAACAATTCCAGAGCTCGGGGCACTATTGAAGGAGATGAATCTGCTCATATCTATTGACTCATCCCCTGCCCACATTTCTGCTGCTGTAGGGACACCTCTCATCGTCCTCTGGGGACCTGCTGTTGAGCCACGAATGATACCAATAAGCCTGAATTCTCCCGTCGTGATAATAAACAAACACCTCCCCTGCAGCCCATGTTATGAGACACCGAGAAAGGAGGCATGCCAGAATAATATCTGCATGCAGGAGATTCAGGTAGACGAGGTTGTAAAGGAAGCAATTAAACTTTTGATAGAACACAGATAACACGGATTTAACTGATTTTCACTGATTTTTATATGGAATTACTTCATAAAGATATCACTGATAAAATTTTAAAGGCATTTTATGATGTTTACAACATACTTGGTTGCGGATTTTTGGAAAAAGTATATGAGAACGCATTGTTTCATGAATTAAATGAGATGGGGTTGCTTTGTGAAAGACAAAAACCTATTAATGTTTACTACAAAAACAAAAAAGTTGGGGTTTACTTTGCTGATATAATAGCTGAGAATTGTGTAATCATTGAGATTAAAGCCTCTGAAGTGATTATGGAAGAGCATGAATATCAATTAATTAATTATCTAAAGGCAACTGGAATTGAAGTTGGATTATTGCTAAACTTTGGAAAAAAGGCAGAATTTAAAAGAAAAATTTTTTCAAAGTAATCTGTGTAAATCCGTAAAATCAGCGTCATCGGCGTTCTATACATGAAAAAGAGACTCCTCTCGTATACAAGGCCTTACTGGGGAAGACTTGCTATTGGCATGCTTCTGGCTATTATAGTCTCTGTCACCACAGGTGCTGCTGCATGGATCGTAAAACCGGTTATGGATGATGTCTTTTTGAGAAAAGACACTGCTATTCTCAAAATCCTCCCGATAGCATTTATCATTATATATGCTGTAAAGGGTGCTGCCCGTTATGAACAGTCATACCTGATGCGGTCTGTCGGCCAGAAGATTATTATGAAGATCAGAAATGAGCTCTATGAACATATCCAGAAAATGCCGCTCTCATTTTTTCATAACACATCAACAGCCATCCTGATGTCAAGAATAACCAACGATGTAACAATGCTGGGGCATGTATCTTCTCAGGTAGCCGCAGATTTCTTCAGACAATTCTTCACCTTTATTATTCTTTTATGTCTCACATTCTACAGAGAATATAGACTTGCCACCATTGCACTCATTGTACTCCCCTTTATCATTATTTTTATAATAAAGGTTGGCAGGAGATTGAGAGACCTGAGCAGAAAAAATCAGGAAAAGATGGCTGATTTAAATATAATTCTCCATGAAACATTTACAGGGAACAAGATTGTAAAGGCATTTGGAATGGAAGAATATGAACGCAAGAGATTCATGGAGGAGAATAGAAGGTTGTATGACATAACCATGAAGGAGGCAAAGAGGTATGAAATGGTATCACCAATCATGGAGCTATTCGCCGCCATAGGGACAGGTTTTGTCATATGGTATGGGGGATACCAGGTGATTAAGGGTGTCACAACCCCCGGGACATTCTTTTCGTTCTTAGCTGCACTCATCATGCTTTATGACCCTATCAGAAAGTTAAGCACCATGAATAGTGTCCTCCAGCAGTCTCTTGCAGCTGCTGAACGGGTATTTAAATTATTAGACACGAATGTGGATATAGTAAACAAAGACGGTGCTATAGAATTAAAGGGATTTAAGGATAGGTTACATTTTGAGGATGTCTGGTTTCAGTATAACAGGGATAACGGGATGGTTCTCAAAGGTATTAATCTGGAGATAAAAAGAGGAGATGTGATTGCATTGGTTGGAAGCAGTGGAGGGGGGAAATCAACCCTTGTTGATATGATACCGAGATTCTATGATGTTACAAAGGGGGCTATAAAAATAGATGGCTACAACATTCAGGACTTAACACTCAATTCACTGAGAAGGCAGATTGGTATAGTGACTCAGGAGACTATCCTCTTTAATGACACCGTGAAAAATAACATCTCCTATGGCATGGTTGATGCGAATATGGAAGAGATATGGAATGCCGCAAGGTCCGCCCATGCCCACGATTTTATCGTGGAGATGCCGTCAGGATATGATACTGTTATAGGGGAGAGGGGGGTTAAACTCTCGGGCGGAGAGAGACAGAGGATTTCAATTGCAAGGGCAATATTAAAAAATCCAGCCATACTCATCCTCGATGAAGCCACATCCTCATTAGATACAGAATCAGAAAAGGTAGTTCAGAAGGCACTCGAAAATCTCATGAAAGATAGAACTACCTTTATCATTGCCCACAGACTCTCAACGGTTCTTAATGCTGATACTATTATTGTTATAGATGATGGCAGGATAGTTGAAACAGGCAGGCATGAAGAACTTCTGGCACATGGTGGTATCTATAAAAGACTTTACGAGATGCAGTTTAAGGAATGAAACAGAGATACGACCCAAAATCCTATTTAGGATTTTGGGTAAATCGCCAAGTCGCCTGAAAGACAAGTCTGGCAGGTAATCCCTTCTTAAAACATGAAGGGACAAGTTTTGCAAGCCTGCCCCTGAATGATTTTAATCAGGGGCAACCGTATATGACCAATACGGTGA
>JACQQJ010000068.1 GCA_016207035.1 Nitrospinota bacterium
GTATTCCCTTCATAATTTATTGATAATTCGAGTAAATTCGTGAAAATTCGTGGCTTAAAGCATTTTTTGGGTTTATAAGTAAACTATATCTATAGAGAAGAACCAGGAGATTCACATTTTGATTAAAATCATGTTGAAGCAGTTTTAATTATTATATAAAATTATATAATAATCTTTTAACTTAAATACAGGAGGAAAAAATGAGCAGACCAACTGAAATATTATCGAACGACCACAGAGTTGTATTGGAAAAGCTTAATGTTTTGGATCGAACAATTAACAACATAAAGTCTCAAGATGCAAAGAAGATACTTGGAGATTTAAAGTTGTTTATACAAAAAGAGATGGAAATCCATTTCACTAAAGAGGAAGACGCACTTTTTCCTGAGATCGAAAAGTTTATGCCAAGAGAAGGTGGACCGATTGGTGTAATGCTTATGGATCATGAAGATCTTTATAAATATGAGGATAATCTGGTTAGAGGGATTGATCTGTTCATTAAAAATGAGAGCAACGGAGAGGCCATAAAACTCATAAAAGAAAATGGAACCAACTATATTAATCTCCTGAGAGAACATATCTACAAGGAAGATAACATGCTTTTTATGATGGCAGATATGCACCTCGAGGAGGACCAGATAAAAGAGATAATGAGGAAGTTTGAAGAACTGGATAAGAAACAGTTAGTTTAAGTTATTTGCTTGCTGTGGGTCTCGCTGGTCAACTGAAGGAAGACATCTTCCAGTCCACTTAAGACCCGTGCCTGTCTCTGGAGTTCATCCATAGTCCCAAGGGCAATGAGCGTACTTTTATGGATTATACCTATCCTGTGACACATCTCTTGAGCTATTGACATGGTGTGCGTTGACATAAATACCGTCACACCATTTTTTGTAAGTTCTTTGAATATCTCTTTTACCTGTCTCATTCCCTTTGGGTCAAGCCCTACCATTGGTTCATCAATGATAATAACCCTTGGATTATGGATGAGTGCAGCGGTAATGACAAGCTTTTGTTTCATTCCATGGGAATATCCTTCAACCAGTTCATGTTCAAAGTCTTTTATGCTGAACAAATTCAGGAGCTCCTCCCTTTTATTTTTTACAAATGTTCCATTCACCTGATAAAGGTCTGCAATGAAATCTAAAAACTCCCCGCCTGTTAGTTTTTCATATATGAAAGGTTTATCAGGTATATATCCGATAATACTTTTTACCCTTTGGGGATCTACCTGAATATTATAACCACATATTTCAATTGTCCCTTTATTAGGTTTGAGTAAACCGGCGAGAAGTTTGATTGTTGTTGTTTTCCCTGCACCATTTGGACCGAGAAAACCAAAACATTCACCAGCAGGGATAGTGAGATTGAGATCGGAAACAGCAGTTAAGCTACCATAGCTTTTCGTAAGATTTTCTATGTGTATCATCTTCTCAACTCCTCAAGAAATTCCTTTCTCCACTCATTAAAGATAGATATAATTTCTTTAGTTCTGTAATCAGGGTAAGTCCATTCAAGAGGAGAAAATGTACCTTTCTGAAACTGATAGGTAAGGTCGGCATAGATACCGTCACTGAGATAAGGTCTATGACTCCAATTCTTTGTAGTGGCTAGTATTACTTTTTCAGCAGCAATATAGCCGGGGTCAATATTTATTTTTCGATTACCTGTTACATTATCTGCAAAATCGGATTCTATTGTATTTGTTATAAGTTTAATCTTCGGTAAGGCATCACTCTCTATGAGGTCTTTGAAGCAAATAAACTCCCTCTTTAAATCGTCCCCCATTTCTCTTTTGTAATAATCTGTAAAATTAAATGGCATCGTGTTAGTCTCTTTATATATATCACCAAATTCATTAACCAGCCTTGTCTTTGTAACTCTTGATATCTCAAAATCTCTATATATCAATCCCGCAAATAGTCTTACCGGCAGGGGATACAGTATTTTACCCATAATAGATAAGGGGGAAACTTAACAGAGGTTTTGATACATTATAGAAATTTAAATGGTAAAGGAATTATAAAGTTGGGGAAAAAACTTTAGTGTGCCACTGCAGATCCTGAATTACCATGCATACAAATATCCCAAATCCCGCTTTAGCGGGATTTAAAATCGCCAATTCATCCTGAAATACTGTGTTATCAGCGATTTTGCTCCTCACCGTATTGGTGATATACGGTTCCGTCGCAAAATCGCCTCTAGCCGTGTCTTTCAGGCGACTTGGCGATTTTTCCAAAATCCTAAATCGGATTTTGGGAATATGTGTATCTATTTTATCTCCTCTTTCCAATCTCCCCAACCATTGGAACGAAGGCAACACCAGTGATATGCTGGACATCAAGCTCCCCTTTTACCTTTTTTATGAGGGTAAGTGTCTGGTAATGGGAGGTACTCCCCAGGGGTATAACCAGTCTCCCCCCCTCTTTCAGCTGTTTTATAAGTGGCGGGGGTATATGATTTGCTGCACAGGTGACAATTATAGCATCAAAAGGGGCATATTCCTCCCACCCAAAATACCCATCCCCTGCCTTTACCTTTACATTTTTATATCCTAACTCTTTAAGAATCACCCCAGCCTTTTCTGCAAGTTTTTTTCTGATTTCAATTGTATATACCTGCGGGGTTATCTCAGAAATAACTGCCGCCTGATAACCTGACCCTGTTCCTATCTCAAGGACCTTCTCGCCCGGCCGTAATTTGAGTTCCTGGGTCATCAATGCAACAATGTAAGGCTGTGAAATAGTCTGGCCTTCGTCTATGGGGAGGGGATGGTCTGCATAAGCTACACTCTCGAGGTTTTGATCAACAAAACGATGCCTCTCTATCTTTAACATTATTTCGAGGACCTTAGGGTCATGTATATCTCGTCCTTTGAGATCCCTCTCCACCATCATTTGTCGTGCAGATGCTAATCTATAATCATCAGAGGCACCAACTGTGGACAAGAAAAAAGGGGTGAGAAAAAGTGATAGGAGTATACTAAAAAAAAGAGGAATGCGATTCAGGGTTGCATCCTGCAAATAATATTTTTTATCATACATCAGTATCTTTTTCTTCAATGGCAATTCCCACCTTCTTGAGCCACTCCTTTTCATTAAAACTTTTTGCACAGAACTCAAGAAAGGCGATCTCATTCGGTGTAAGTTCCCTTCCATCTATATATTGCTTTATGTTTTTCTTTTTTGACCGTTTTTTTCCATTGGAAGTTTTTTCTGCTGAGTTGGCAAGCTCTGCAAGTGTCTGTAGCTTTACGATTAATACCATGAACCCTTTGTTTACTATTGCATTATTTTTTATAAGACGGGATAGAATATTACTTACCTCTTTTGAATTAATTATAGCATTTACAATCGCCTTCGAAAGTTTCTCAATTTCCTCTTCTGGACAATTATTAAATTCCATATTTCTCCTTGTGGGTTAAAAGTTATACATAAATATTAAATAACATTCTGTTTTATGTCAAGCAAATCTTTGAATTCCTCCTCATTCAATATCTTAATCTTTAATTCTTTTGCCTTATCATATTTTGAGCCCGGGTCTATGCCAGCAATTATATAATCGGTCTTTTTGCTCACCGTTGATGTTACCCTCCCCCCAAGGCTCTCAATCAATTCCTTTGCATCCTCCCTTTTGAATATTGAGAGTGTCCCAGTCAGGACAAACTGTTTCCCTTTAAATCTTAAATCCCTTTTTTTATGGACCCTTTCTTCTGTCTTTACTCCTGCCTTCCTTAGTTTATCAATTACATCTCTATTATGTCGTTCTTTAAAGAAGGTAATGATACTTTCTGCTGTTTCTGGTCCAATCTCATGAATCTCTGTTAGTCTTTCATACGATGCATTCATAAGTTCATCGAGGCTGTCAAAGTCATCTGCTAATATCTTTGCTATATGTTCCCCCACCTGTCTTATACCCAGGGAATATATTAATCTTGCAAGGGTTCTATTTTTGCTGTTCTCAATCTGATTGAGGAGATTTGAGACAGATTTATCTCCCCATCTCTCAAGTTTTATAATATCCTCTTTCTTCAATGAATAGATGTCAGCGACATCTTTTATCACAGCATTTTCAACAAACTGCTCAATATGTCTGTCTCCAAGCCCCTCTATATTCATTCCCCTTTTTGATACGAAGTGTCTTATCCCCTCTTTTAGCTGTGCCGGGCATAATAATCCCGCTGTGCACCGGTGGATAGCCCCATCCCGTATTACAGCAGAATTACAGAGGGGACATTTTTCAGGGAGCCTAAAGGGTTTCTCCCTTCCCGTTCTCTTTTCCTTAATCACCGTTACCACTTCAGGGATAACATCTCCAGCCCTCTGGACGATTACATAATCTCCAATTCTTATATCCTTTCTAGCTATCTCATCCTGATTGTGAAGGGTTGCCCTCTCTACAGTAACACCCCCTACCACTATCGGTTCAAGTATTGCCACCGGTGTGAGTGCACCTGTCCTCCCCACTCCAACTTTTATCTCCTTTATCATTGTCATCTCCTGCCTTGCCTTAAATTTATATGCAATTGCCCACCGCGGGCTTCTGGTAAGTATTCCAAGTCTATCCTGGAGGTCAAGACTGTTCACCTTTACTACGACACCATCCAATTCATAGGGAATTTCATCCCTCTTTTCTTCCATATCCCTATGATATTGAATAACCTCATCAATCCCCTTACATATCTTTATAGAAGGGTTCACCTTCAGTCCCCAGCCTTTGAGTGCATGCATGGTCTCCCAGTGGCTTTTAAATTTTATACCTTCGACTACTCCGATACCATAGCAATAAATATCAAGAGGTCTTGCGGCTGTTATTTTACTGTCCAATTGTCTTATAGAACCTGCAGCAGCATTCCTCGGATTTGCAAATGGAGGCTCGCCTCTTTCTTCCCTCAATTTATTTAATTTCTCAAATTCCTTTATTGGTATGAAAACCTCACCCCTGACCTCAAGACGGACAGGTATAGGTAAAGTTTTTTCCCCCTCTACCTCTGCCTTTACCTTCCCTTTTGCTTTATCTAATAGTATCAATGGAATACTCTTTACAGTCTTAAGATTAAGCGTAACATCTTCCCCTATGTAACCATCTCCCCTCGTAGAACCCGCGGTGAAAATTCCATCAACATAAACAAGTTCAATTGCAAGTCCATCAATCTTTGGTTCCGCCACATACTCAATCTCCCCTTTTATTTCAAGAAATCTTTTTATCCTTTCGTCAAACTCCTTTGTCTCCTCATCTGTATTTGCATTGCTCAGGGAGAGCATGGGTATAGTGTGTGATATAGTCCTAAACTCTTTAAGGGGGATTGCGCCTATCCTTTGGGTTGGAGAATCAGGGGTTATGAGGTGGGGAAATATTTCCTCTGTTTTAACCAATTTTTTAAAGAGCATGTCATACTCTGCATCAGGAATTACAGGGCTGTCGAGGGTATAGTAACGGTAATTGTGATAGTTGATTTCCTCTCTCAGTTTTTCGATTTCTTTTAATGCATCTTTTTCATTCATAATCAGGGGTAAATAGCCTATAGCCCATAGTCAATTTGAACAAAAGTATTCGATTATTTTTGATCATGGAGGTCAGCAGTATGGTGGAGAAATTTTATCATGACATTTAATATAACAGATGAAATCTTCTTTTTCAAATATATGGAATAATGAGCAATTTTCAATCTGAGATGACAATTTTGCCTATTTTATTGACAATGGAAAGGACTGGATATAATATAAAGTATATTTACCACATTAGAAAGGCGAAGTCTTTTTAACGGGGTTTACAGGGGAAATAATTATGATTTCCCTTTTTGCTGTCAGGGATAGATGATAAGAAAGGCATTGATAAGGGATGCAAAAGAAATTCTCGGTATAATCAACTTTTTTGCAAATCGGGGGGAAATGCTTCACCGCTCCACAAATGAAATCTATGAAAATATCAGGGATTTTATAGTATATGAGACAGATGAAGAGGTAGTGGGGGTTTCATCACTTCATATTGACTGGGAGGACCTGGCTGAGATAAGGTCATTGGCAGTGAAAGAGAAGAGCAGCAATAGAGGGATCGGTTCTGCAATGGTCAGAGAGTGCATCAGAGAGGCAAAAGAGTTAGGTATTAAAAAAGTTTTCACCCTTACCTATGTCCCTCCTTTTTTTGAGAAACTTGGGTTTAAGATGGTTGATAAGTCCCAGTTCCCGCACAAGATATGGAGTGACTGTGTAAAGTGCCCGAAATTTCCAGGGTGTGATGAAACAGCACTTATATATGAAATTGAAACATAAGCTGAACAGTAAAAATCCTAAAGGCAAAATTTTTAAACAAATTTTTTCTTCACCCGTCAACCTGTTCCTAAATCATGACTATAATTATGTCACTATTTGATTTTAGTTTTAAGGGGACAATGTATGAAATAATTATTCATACTGGACCAGTTGGAAAGGTCGTATTATCATTACTCATGCTTTTTTCTGTTATATCATGGGGTATTGTTATAAAAAAGTTCAGGGTATTGAGAAAGATGAAAAAGGAGACAGAGGCATTTTATGAGGTATATTCAAAGAAGGGGGACCTGAGAAATATAAATGCAGTTGGTAAAAATCTAAAAAATAGCCATGTGGCAAGGCTTTTTGTTACAGGATTTAACGCCCTATCTATTAGCGCCAGGACATCATTTTCAGAAGGTCAAAATCCAGAAGTGAAGAGGGTGGTAATTGATAACTTAGACGGGATCAACAGGGCACTCTCTCGAACAACTTTACAGGAAATTACCCGCCTTGAGAAATCCCTTACTTTTCTTGCAACAACGGGTAGCACTACCCCGTTTATTGGTCTCTTTGGCACTGTTTGGGGAGTTATGACATCTTTCCAGGGTATAGGAGCAAAGGGTTCTGCCAGTATATCTGTTGTAGCCCCTGGCATAGCAGAGGCATTAATTGCTACTGCTGCAGGTCTGGCGGCAGCAGTTCCTGCTGTAATTTTTTACAATCATTTTGTTAATAAGATAAGGGTCATTTCAAATGAGATGGACGATTTTACCCTTGAATTTCTGTCATTGATTGAGAAACACTTTATCAGGAGATAAAACAATTATACAAGTAGGTTTATATGAATCTGGTTTAAAGTTTCAAGATGCAGGCGACAGGTATTTAATATATTCATGGAGTTATTAAATTCCTGTTTTAAATGTCATATACCTTTCTATGCATACACCGATTAAAAGGAGAATAACAACGACATTATCTGAGATAAATGTTACCCCTTTTATAGATGTTATGCTTGTCCTCTTAGTAATTTTTATGGTAACTACCCCTTTGTTAGAAAAGGGTATAAATGTAGACCTGCCAAAAGAGCCTGCAAAGGATGTTGATGTAATTGAGAAGTCTGTCATCACGGTAAATAAAAACCATGAGATATTTTTTAATGAGACGAGGGTTTCTTTGGATGATATAGAAACATTTCTTAAGAATGCCTACTCCAGAAAAATGGATAAAGAGATATTCTTGAGGGCAGATAGAGAGCTGCCTTATGGATTTGTTATAAAGGTAATGTCAAAAATAAAAAATGCAGGGATTGAAAGGGTCGGTATGGTTACAGAGCCGGTAGAAAGTGGATTGTAGTGTATATAACTCATTTAATTTTTTTATACAATGTATAAATCACATTTTATATGACATCCCTTCACAGGATAAAGACAAAAGAAATTGATTCCCCCATTGAAATGGGGAGGTCGTTCTTCATATCAATTGTTTTTCATGTTCTTTTAATAATTCTCCTGTTTTTTTCCCCCAGATTATTCCCTGAAAAAAAGGTTTTTCGTGTCTCTAAATACCGGGTAAGGCTGGTAGATCTTCCCAAAAAAGAAAGAATTGGCACAACTGTGGTAATGCCAAATGAATCTATGTTTAACCCTCATTATGTAAAAGCATTGGAAGGGCCAGTTAAAAGTATGCCTTCCGAACAGATGAAGTATCCTCAGTCAGTGGCTAAAGTATCGGATAATAAAAAGACTTCAAATTTTAAAGGCGCAGATAATAAAACAGAGACCTCCACTAAAAAATTAGTAAAGGCAGAAATGATGAAACCGGGAGTTAAAGGTAAGATAAGGGATGTAACGGTTCAGGAGAATTATAATGCTAAAAGTTTAACCCCTGTCCCTTATAAATTAGAAAAAAGGAATAAATCCCCTGCAGTGTTAAATGATCCCTTGCAGACCCAAAAGGTTGAAGAGCCGGCGAAGAAGTTGGAGAAGATTGTATTTCCAGAGGCTAAGCCCCCCCTGAATAAACCTGAGAAGGTAATTGAGACACCAAAGTTGGAGAAGATCGTATTTCCAGAGGCAAAGCCCTCCCTGAATAAACCTGAAAAGGTAATTGAGACATCAAAGTTGGAGAAGATCGTATTTCCAGAGGCTAAGACACCCCTGAATAAACCTGAAAAGGTAATTGAGACATCACAGTTGGAGAAAATCGTATTTCCAGAGGCTAAGACACCCCTGAATAAACCTGAAAAGGTAATTGAGACACCAAAGTTGAAGAAGCTTGTATCTCCAGAGGCTAAGCCCCCCTTGAATAAACATGAAAAGTTTGTCAAGTCCTTAGAGGTGTTAAATAATCCCCAGCTAAGTCAAAAGGTAGAAAGTTCGGGAAAGAAGATAGAAGGGCATGCCAATGAAGTGGAAGAACCAGAAAAGAAGATAGGAGAGCATGTTAAAAAGGTGAAAGAGCCGGCACAGGAAGTGGAAAAGGTGGCAAAGAAGGAAGAAGGTTTGATAAAGGAAACAGAAGATCCTTCAAAGAAGGAAGAAGAGTTGGCAAAGAAAGTGTCATCTGCCTCACCTTCCCTCGATAAGGTTTCCCAGGATAAACCTGTTAAGGCTGATAAGGAATCAGTGGTGTTAAATAAAACAAAGGAGGACCAGAAGGTAGAAGATCATGACAAGAAAGCAACATCGGTTTTACCTTCTCTTGACAAGGGCCCCCGGGACAAAACTGAGAAAGGTATCGGATATTTAGATGTATCCAATCAGCCAAAGGGGGATAAAAAAACAGAAGACCCTGTTGAAGAGGTTGCATCTGCACCGCCTCCTGTGGACAAGGTTTCCCAGGTTAAATCTGGGAAAGGTATCGGAGACACAGAGCTGTTAAATAAGGAAATGGTGGATCAGAAAGGAGAAGGACAGGATGAGAATGTGGCATCTGTCATATCTCCAGAGGATAAGGTTTCTTCAGATATATATGGGAAGGGGACTCAATTTTCCGGGGGAATAAATATGCCGCAACAGGTGTATGGAACAGATGAATCAGGGAATACATTGGCAATGCTTTCACCCCCTGAGACCAGGATTTCATCTGGAACAATAGACTTTCCATATCCATGGTATCTCATTATAATTAAAAATAAAATAGATAGTAAATGGAGCAGATTAAATATAGAATTGCTTTCAGGAGAGATTAAGAGGGCAGTTATAAAATTTAAGGTTTTAAAAAGTGGTAAGATAGAAGGGGCAGAGGTAGAAGAGTCATCTGGTTTTACTTTATTTGATAGCAATGCGCTGAGAGCTATAGTATCCTCTAATCCCTTGCCACCAATCCCAAAGGGCTTTATAGAAGACTCCCTGTTAATTCATTTTGAATTTGAATATAAGAAAGATGGATAAAATGCCAGAATTTGTTGGTAAGTATAAAGTCTTTTCCTTTTTACTTCTCTCTTCCGTTCTCTTCTCCCTTTCTTCTGTTTTTGCAGATACGCCAGATGTATATTTAAGTCTTACCAGAATAGGAGGTGCAAAGATAAATATTGCCATTCCAGAATTTTCGTTACAAGATGGTTTTTTAGACAGAGAAAATTTATGCCAGAAGAGTGCAGAGATTTTAATAGGTGACCTCAATAATTCTGCCTTTTTTAAAACTGTTGAAAACAGGGATTCTTTAAGGGATACCCATGCAGGAGATAAAAAATCAGGAAAGATAAATTTCAAGGAGTGGACATCGCTGGGGACTGAGATCCTTATTAAGGGGAATTTAATTCTTGAGGGGGAAAGGGTTCATATTGAGTGCAGGCTTTACGATGTAAAGAGGGAGGAACAAATTGATGATTATAAATTCAGTGATAACAGGAATAGATTCAGACAAATAATTCATAAACTTTCCGATAAGATAACCTATCGTTTCACAGGAGAGAAGGGTATTGCTATGACAAAGCTTACCTTTGTGTCAAGGACAACCGAAAGGGAAAAGGAGATATATATATCAGATTATGATGGCCATAATATCAATAAAATTACAGATGATAAGTCTATCACTCTTTTTCCCAAATGGTCACCTGATGGAAAGTATATCCTCTATACAACTTTCAAATATAAAAACCCTGACCTTTATCTGACAGATATAAAAGGGGATAAAACATGGGCAATTTCGAACTCGCCAGGGATAAATGCCCCTGCCACATGGTCACCTGATGGAAAGAAGCTAACTGCATCCTTAAGTAAGGATGGTAATCCAGAGATTTATACTATGGACCTGGATGGTAAGAACCTATTGCGATTAACTACCTACAGTGGAATTGATACAACCCCTGCGTGGTCTCCAAATGGGAGGGAGATTGCTTTTACCTCTGACAGGTCAGGGACACCCCAAATCTATATTATGGGGTTTGATGGCACAAATTTAAGAAGACTCACATATCAGGGAAGTTACAATGACCATGCATCGTGGTCACCGGATGGAAATAAACTGGCATATTCATCCCGTAGTAGTGGACAGTTTGATATTTTTGTGATAAATTTGGTCAGCGGCAAGGTACTGCAAATGACCTCAGGGGCGGGTAACAATCAGAATCCTACCTGGTCTCCTGATGGCAGACAGATAGCCTTTAGCTCCAGCAGGGAGGGAAAATACCAGATATATACAATGAATGCTGATGGGACAAATCAGAGGAGGATAATTTATTTGGAGGGAGGTGGCTATAGTCCTTCCTGGTCACCGAGGTTTGAGTCAGTAAACTCCGTTACCTCACCTTGACCTGTTGCGTCTACCTGTGCTACGGCATACAGGTAAGCACGGCATACAGGTGTCACGCACAGGCATGAGGGTGGGGCATTCTTGGGTAACGGGGTAAAATGAAAGACTATTGTTGTTTAACTTTTTCTTTGAAATAATAATTCTTATTTTTTTCTTTCGTTAATACTTGAGAGGAGGTTGGATGATGGGAAAGGATAGTTTTAAGTTTTTGGCAATTATATGCCTTATCTTTCTGATGAACGGTGTTATATCATGTGCAGCCATAAAACCTGCTCCCACAAAACCAGCTGAGGACAAGGCAGCGGAAAAATTGAAACAGTTAAAACAGGAGAGGAAGACAGAAATAGGGGTGAAGAGAATGCCAACGGAAATGGAGAAAAAGGTTGAAGAGGAGGAAAAAATAAGAAAAGAAGAGGAAATTAAAAAATTAGAAGAAGAAAGGAAGCTGGTAGAAGATAAGCTAAAGGTAGCGGAAGAGAAAATGAAGGTGGAAGAAGAGAAGGCAAGGTTAATGGCAGAAGGAGAGAAAAGGATAGCAGAAGAGAAGCTCAAATTAGCTGATGAGAAAAAAAAGGTGGAAGAAGAGAAAATGAAGGTAGCGGAAGAGAAAATGAAGGTGGAAGAAGAGAAGGCAAGGTTAAAGGTGGAAGGGGAGAAAAGGAAGACGGCAGAGGAGAGGACTATATTAATGGCAGAAGAAGAAAAAAGAAGGACAGAGGAGGGGAGGGTTAAGCCTGCCATGGAGGCCGAGATAAAACCTCAAATAGCAAAAGAATCTAAAGGGGAAGTTATCACTGAGTTAGAGGATATCTATTTTGATTTTGACAGCTCTGATATACGATCTGATGCAAAGGATATACTTCTTAAGAATACAGAGTGGCTCAAAAAAAATCCTGATAAGAAAATTCAGATAGAAGGGCACTGTGATGAGAGGGGAACTGCAGAATATAATCTCGCACTGGGGGATAGGAGGGCTATGTCTGTTAAGAAGTATTTAATTTCCCTCGGTATTTCTGCGGAAAGACTCACTACAATAAGCTATGGAAAGGAATTACCCATAGATCCAGGTCATAATGAAGAGGCATGGTCAAAAAACAGAAGGACTCATTTCCTTACTATTACAAAGTAATCATAAAACAGAAGACAGGATATTGTAAGCAGAATTCTGGAAACAGAATACATCAAAACCCACAGTATTTTATTTTATCTATTCTATTCACTGCATTCTTTATCCTGCTTCATTTAAGCGGTTGCGGTAGTTTGGGTTTTATACCTCCCAATCAGAAAGATGACCTGCAAAAAGATATAAAGAAGATAAATGAAGAGGTAAAAAGCCTCAAATCTGAAATTGGTAAGGTAAATGATGAGTTGGGGAAAAGGCTTAACTCTGAGATTGGTAAGGCAACCAGCGAATTGGGAAATAAAATCAACTCTGAAACTGGCAAGGTAACTGACGAGTTGGAGAAAAGACTTAACTCTGAGGTTAGCAAGGTAACCGATAAATTGGAGAACATAAATAATCAGCTTAGGCAGAATACTAATGTAGTGGAGGCGACCAAAACTGAGTATACAGGCATTAAAAAGACTATTTCAGAAATGGATAAGGTTGCACTGGAAACCAGAGCAGGGCAAATTGAAATTAAAAAGACTATTTCCAATATAAATGGAATCTTAGAAATAACCAAAAAAAATCAGGCTGATTTAAAATTAGAGATCGATAAGCTCAATGAGGGCTTTCAGCAGACTGCTTCAAAGATTGATGAGTATGTT
The DNA here is from genome assembly GCA_016207035.1 of Nitrospinota bacterium. Taxonomy (GTDB): domain Bacteria; phylum Nitrospinota; class Nitrospinia; order UBA9942; family UBA9942; genus JACQQJ01. The sequence goes on from JACQQJ010000068.1 coordinate 12,780, forward strand.
TTTCGGATTAGTAATCTTAATCAGAGACTTGATTCTATTGATGTAAGACTTGCACAGTTTTCAGACATATATAAGGCTACTGCTGAGAGAGGGAAGAAAGAGGATTTGGCTCTTAAAGAGATATCTCAGAAATTAAACTCTATGGAAACGGGTTTGGTTTCACTGCGCTCAGAGATATCTGCTATAAAGAGAGAAATAAATACAGTAAATGGAAAGATATTGGAATTTATAAGAAATGAGGGTGGAAAAGAAAAATTAGTATCGGAAAATTCCCCTGGAGACATAAAAAAGGGGGATGCAAAAATAATCCCTGAACAGCCAGGACCTGAACAGGGACAGGTATCAGTTAACCAAACTCACCATGTGAAAGAACTGCATTCTCCTACAGAAGAATCTGACCCGAATGAATCCCATTTGATTGTTGCAATGAAACCTGAAGAGATATTTAATACTGCATATAGTGATTTCCTTAAGGGGAGTTTTCAATTGGCTATTACAGAATTCAAAAGCTACATAGAAAAATACCCTGATACTGAGCTTGCAGGTAAATCTCAGTACTGGATAGGCGAATGTTACTACAGTATTGGTGAATTTGAGAAGGCAATACTGGAATTTAATGAGGGTATAAGCAGATATCCTAAAAATGTAAGAGTCCCCAGTGTCATGCTGAAGATTGCTGATTCAAGGATTAAAATGAATCAAATATCTGATGCATCGAACCAGCTTAAGGAAATTATAAAAAGGTATCCAAGTTCTGATGAGGCAAAACAGGCAAAAGAAAGGCTCTTGTCAATAGAGAAACACTAATAAAAGTAAAGAGTTAAAATTTTTTTCGTTCATCGTTTAGCCTTTTCACCTTTTATCCTATTATCCTTCTCCTCTACCTCATCAGATAGTTTCTGTTTGTATGCCTTAAGTTTTTTTTGCAGTGATTTATCACCTACAGCCAAAATCTGAACAGCAAGTATAGCTGCATTTTTTGCCCCGGTTTTTCCAACTGACATTGTTGCAACAGGGATACCTGACGGCATCTGAAGGGTTGAGAGGATGGAGTCCAGACCCAGGAGAGGGGAAGAATCTATAGGCACACCTATAACGGGGATGGTTGTCTCAGCGGCAATAGCCCCTGCCAGATGGGCTGCCCACCCAGCACCTGCTATAATTACCTTAACCCCTCTATCCTCTGCTGAACGACTGTACCCCCTTGTCTTCTCCGGGGAACGATGGGCTGATGCAATGGTAAATTCATATCCGATACCAAAGGATTCAAGTATCTTTACTGCCTCTTCCATAACGGGTAAATCAGAATCACTCCCTGCCACTATCCCGACTATAGGTTTCATTATAAAACCTCCCTAATTCTCATTTTCGCTTTAAATCTAAAAGTTCCTTTAATGCATTATTCATTGAGATGAGGTGAACATCAGAGGCTTTCAGTCAACCAGCATTTCTTTAATCACCCCTTTAACCATTTTAATCATAAAATCACTTATTCGCCCCAGTTTTTTTACCAATCTCTTTCTATCAACCGTCCTATTTGATTGAGCAAAATCCAGCCTGTCTTGTTATGCCCATTTTTAAAGCCTATATAGAGGGATATTATGTAACCCTCACATCTCTCTCAACATCTTTGCTGCATCCTCTGGCAGCACTGTATTTATGTAAAACTCCTCCTCCCTCTGTAGTCTGCTCTCCCTCTCTGTTCTTGGGAGGATTTCAATATGCCAGTGAAAGTCATCAACTATTGTGCCAATATCCCCTCGTATGGTGCGGAATGAATATTCATTTGGCGATATGTGAAATACAACATGATAGGAGTTTGTAATCCTTTCAATCTTTAAAAGGATAACCTTTAAAATCTGAGCTAAGGAATCAATTACATCCTCTTTTTCCAGATTATTTTCAAAAGAATGGTTATGAATCAGCGGCAATGTCCATACCTCATAAGAGAATCTGGAGGCAAAGGGGCAGAAGGATATAAAGTCTTTATTTTCAAATACTGTCCTCATCTTCTGCTTTGATTCCTGATAGATTATATCGCAAAAAAGACATCTGCCCTTCATATCATAATGACTCTTTGCCCACCTTAATTCTCTTTCTAACCTCGCTGGGATTACAGGGATGCCTATAATATGAGAATGGATATGTTCTATAAGTGAGCCTGCCAAACTACCATGATTTTTAAAGACAAGGATATATTTGAATCTCCTGTCCTTCTTTAAATCAGAAACCCTTTCACGATACATCTTCAATACATCTGCTATCACATTTTCTGAGAGGGATGTTAAGCTCGTTGTGTGTCCTGGTGCCTCAACAATAACTTCATGGGCACCTATGTTTCTCATCTTATCAAACATACCGTCAGCCTGTCTGTCTAAGTTACCCTCTATTTGAAAAATAGGTGATTTGTCTGGGAATGACCTTACAATCCATTCCCCTTTCTGATTATACAATGCCCTTATGGTTTTTGGTGTTAAGTCTTCATTCCCGCGGCAGAAATGGCACCTTGTATCCTTTACATCTTCCTTCTCTCTCTCTTTACCTACCAATATCCAGGCTCGCGTTGTAGGGTCCTGACGAAGTTCCATATTTAAATGATACCCAATTCACCTTCATAGATAAAGTTACGGGTATTTTCTGCAACCTTTTCTGGGTCTACGACAACCCTTGCTGCACCACTCTCTATAGCAGCCTTTGCAACTGCCGATGCGACCAATGGGGGGACACGGTAATCAAGCCCCTTTGGAATTATATAATCAGGTTTTAAATTATCCTCTGAAACAGCACTTGCCAGCGCATGGGCTGCGGCTGTCTTCATCTCCTCATTTATTGTCTTTGCCCTGACATCCAGTGCCCCCCTGAATATCCCCGGAAATGCCAGGGAATTGTTAACCTGGTTTGGAAAATCTGACCTCCCTGTAGCAACTATCCTGGCACCTGCATCAACTGCATCAGATGGCATAATCTCTGGTATCGGATTAGCGAGTGCAAAGATAATCGGGTCCTTGAGCATATCCCTCACCATTCCTTTTTTTAGAATCCCCCCTGCAGAAACCCCGATAAATACATCCCTCCCCTTAACAGCATCCGATAGTCCGCCTTTGATCCCTTCATGATTTGTCAGCCCTGCCAGCTCCTCCTTTATCCAGTTCATCCCCGAGCTTCTTCCCGTATAAATAATCCCTTTAGTATCGCACATCACTATATCCTTTGCACCACAGGATAGCAATAACTTTGTTATTGCGGTAGCAGCAGCACCTGCACCGCTTATGACAATCTTTATTTTACCCATTTCTTTTTCTATCAGCTTTAAGGCATTGATTAAGCCTGCCAATACAACCACCGCAGTCCCGTGCTGATCATCATGGAATACCGGTATATCAATCTCTCTTTTTAATCTTTCTTCTACAATAAAACAGCGTGGTGCTGATATATCCTCGAGGTTAACTCCTCCAATTACTGGTGAGATATTCCTGATAACCTCTACAATCTCATCTGGTGTCTGTGTGGCAATACATAAGGGGAAGGCCTCAACACCTGCCAGTGTATGAAAGAGGGCACACTTCCCCTCCATCACCGGGAGTGCAGCCCATGGACCAATATTACCCAGACCAAGGACAGCACTCCCATCACTGACCACTGCCACCAGGTTCCCCTTGCATGTATATTCGTAGACAAGTTCACTATCTCTTGCTATCTCCTGAGGTGGTTTGGCAGCAGCAGGGGATAGATAGAATGAGCTCAATATCCTTCTATCTCTGATAGGAATCTTATTTTTTATCTCTATTATTCCCCTGTGTCTCGCATGGAGCCTTAAAGACCTCTCCTGAAGGGTTAATGCCTTTTCACCGCCATTTTCAGGAATCAGGGGGAAGTGCCCTTCATAGATAAAACTTTCCAGCCTCTCCCTAACCTTTTTTGGATCTACCCTTATGAAAGCCTCTCCGGTCTTCACAGCCGTGTCTGCAACCACCTCTGCAATAGCAGGTGCTACCTGAAAATCAAATACCCTTGGCAGTAAGAATTTAGGATTGAGGTCAGATTCAGGGACAAGACCTGCCAGTACCTGTGCAGCAGATTCAATCATGGGGAAATTTACATTGCTGGCAGCAGAGTCGAGTATACCCCTGAAGAACCCCGGAAACACAAGGGCTGTATTTATCTCATTGGGAAAATCGCTCCTCCCTGTGGCAACTATCTTTGCACCCCCCTTTATTGCCTCTGAGGGGAGTATCTCAGGCTCAGGGACTGCAAGGGCAAACACGATTGATTTATCAGCCATTATACTAATCAATTCTGCTGTGACTATATTTCCCGTGGATAATCCTATAAATACATCTGCCCCCTGCATGGCATCTCTCAAATCACCCTTTCTATCATCGGGATTTGTCTTCCGCGCAATAGCCAGTTTTGCCCAGTTCATCCCTGTAAGTCTTCTCTTATGAACAATGCCATGCGTATCACACAATATGATATTCCTTATCCCTGTCCGTAAGAGTATATTCGCAGTAGCAATCCCTGCTGCACCTGCACCGCATATGACAATCTTTAATCCATTAAGATTTTTTTCAACGAGTCTTGAGGCATTTATTAGCCCAGCCAGAATCCCTATGGCAGCAGCATGCTGGTCATTATGGAATACACAGATTCGCAGTGCCTCTCTGAGATGATGCTGGATCGTAAAGCACTTCGGTGCTGAAATATCCTCAAGGCAGATGGCACCGAAGGTAGGTGAAATATTGGTTACCACCCTGATGATCTCCCCTGCATCCTGTGTTTCAAGGCATATCGGGATGGCATCAATCCCGCCAAAGGTCTTAAATATCACAGATTTCCCCTCTATTACAGGCATTGCAGCCCTTGCACCGAGATTACCCAGCCCTAAAACCCTTGAACCATCGGTGACTATGGCAATAGTATTGCCGCGGGATGTATATTCAAATGCCCTGACGGGGTCTTCTGCAATTTTAAGTGAAGGTTCAGCAACTCCAGGGGTGTAGACGAGGCTCAGGATGGATTCATCTTTTATGGGGATCTTACAGCCTATTCCGATTACCCCCCTGTATTTACGGCGGTATTCCAGTGAATTTGTTATAGACATAGAGATTTACGATGGAAAGGATATAATTTTTCTGTATTTGCTGTCAACTTTTTTATAAATGCCTTTTTTGATACTTCACAAATAAAGTGGTGCTTTATGTTAACCAATTGCCGATTCCTCTTTCAGGGCAAATTAATTTCCCTTGAACAATGATATCTAAATGTGTAATACTGAAAACCAGATTTTGTCAATGAATTTTTATGAGAAAGATAATCATATCAACTGATAAGGCACCTGCAGCCATTGGGCCCTATGAACAGGCAATCAGGGTTGGAAATCTTATATTTACATCCGGACAGATACCTGTAGACCCGGTCACCAATAAACTTACAGGAGGGGATATAAGCCATCAAACAAAGAGGGTTATGGAGAATCTTAAATCGGTATTAGAGGCATCGGGTTCTTCTTTTCAGAATGTAGTTAAAACAACTATATTTTTGACCGATCTGAAGAATTTTGAGCAGGTGAATAAAATATACAGCGAATATTTCACTGATGGCAAACCTGCCCGTTCTACTATTCAGGTATCAGCACTGCCGAAAGGGGCTGAGATAGAGATAGAGATGCTGGCAATAGCTGAGGAATAAAAGTGTGAGAAGTGAATCTCTTAATTCAGTTCCCATCTCCACCCTTCACCATCATCCTTACTATTGAATGGATCCCGTGTAAACTTTTCCTTACACTTCTTACAAAGGATAAATGCAAGTTTCTGATTCACATCCCTCTCAAGCATATCAGGATCGGATTGTTCAATTTCAGAAATCAAAACATCGAGCTCATCATCAGTTATATCTTCTGAAACGATATTGTCATTATCTGAAATTATACTGATATTTACAATATATTTTAATCCACCTTCAGGTATTTTTATTCCACATCTATCGCAGAAATCATATCTCACAGTAAACTCCTATAGTAATTGCATCAAATTCCATGATGAGCCAAATAAAAGTTATTGTGTGAAAATATCACAGGGTATTGAATTATGTCAAGGATGTAAACCCCGTTAGAAAGTCTTCGCCCTTCTAAAGGGGTAAAAAATTGAAAAGGTATAAGAGAGACTTTATAAGGTCTTGCCACAATGAACATTGCTATAGTATACTCTATCTGAACGGAGGTTATAGTATGTTCAGTCTTGTGAGAAGATATGTTAAGACTTCTCTCTTTTTTTTTCTTACCGGACTTATGGTAGGCATGTGGATTTTGATAGATCAGTTTATTGGCGAAAGGGGAACCCCAGCCATACTCATATCAGTTCACACCCATTTGATTCTGTTTGGATTTGTTATCATGCTGATCATGGGTATAGCATACTGGATGTTTCCCCGCCCTGCACGAGAGGATATACGCTATTCACCATCTCTTGCAGAGATCAATTACTGGTTGATAACAATCGGAACATCGGTAAGGACTGCAGGTGAACTGGGCCTGTCCTTTACCTATAGTTTAACTTCATGGTTAGTTTTAATCGGAGGTGCCTCCCTCCAGATCTTAGCCGGCATTATCTTCGCATGGAATATCTGGTCCCGCATACGGGCTGTCGGCAGCCAGTTTCGAGAGGTAAAGGGTGAAAGATTTTAATCTGCTAACCTGAGGAGAGGAATATCAGGGTATGGTAACCTGTTCTTAATGGAGGCATACGATGACTCAAATTACAGCAACAGAAGAAGATATAAAAAATGCACTTCATCATGTCATAGATCCAGAGATTGGCATTAACATAGTTGATTTAGGACTTGTTTATAAGGTTGCTGTTCATGATAAAAATATCCAGATTCTCATGACCATGACCAGCCCATCCTGCCCCCTCGGTTTATATCTGCAGGGGAATGTAGAATCTGCTATTCGTGAGAAGTTTCCCTATTTTCAATCCATAGATGTACAGTTAGTCTGGGACCCGCCCTGGATACCTGAGATGATGTCTGATGCCGCAAAAAGGCAACTTGGCTGGAAAGAAGAATCTTAACATGGAGGATAATAACATATGATACCGGGTGTAGCAATACGCTACCGTCTGCCTCAGCTTGCAGTTTCATTTATAGCACTCCTCTTTGGTGTTCTTGCTGGCCTTGCCAGAATGGATTGGCAAACCATGGTCCTTAACCCTAACCTCCCCTCAATACATGGACCGCTCATGGTAGCAGGATTCCTCGGAACCCTGATCAGTCTGGAAAGGGCAGTGGCTATGGATAGATTGTGGGCCTATTCTGCGCCAGGATTAACAGCCCTTGGAATAATTTTCCTGCTGACCGGAATTTCCTATGCCGGTGGCTCACTCCTTTTTATTGGAGGGAGTTTAGGACTGGTTTTAATCTTAGGAATATTCTTCTATCGGCAACCTGCAGTATATTCTGCAACTCTCGTCCTGGGTGCATTGTCCTTATTCATAGGTAATTTTTTCTTCTATTACACCTATTTCATCTATACCTTTGTATTCTGGTGGATTGCCTTTCTCATATTTACCATTGCTGGAGAACGGCTTGAATTAAGCCGTATGGTCAAAATATCCAGGATTGCCCACATTGCATTCATCATCGCACTATTAATTTTTATTGCAGGGCTCTTTTCAACAGCACGGCTTATCGGCATTGCAATGGTGGCTATTTCACTCTGGCTCCTCCAATATGATGTTGCCTCCAGAACTTTGCGACATACTGGACTCCCGCGGTTTATAGCCGTATGTCTGGTATCAGGTTATGTATGGCTCAGTATTGGCGGAATCCTGATTTTTCTTTACGGTAATGCAGGTGCAGGACCGTATTACGATGCATCACTTCATAGTATTTTGCTGGGTTTTGTCTTTGCAATGATCTTTGGCCATGCACCCATTATCTTCCCTGCAGTGATAGGGATTCCCGTTCCCTTCCACCGCCGATTTTATATCCACCTGATACTGCTGCAGCTCTCCCTGTTGCTCAGACTCATAGGTGATTTTTCAGGGGTTGTCTCTGCAGTTCAATGGGGTGGTCTTTTGAATGCAATTACACTACTTATATTTTTTGGAAACACTGCATCTGCAGTTATTTCAGTTAAAGTAAAGGAAATAAAGAGAGGTCCTTGATGCCAAAGAGGAGAGATATAAAAAAGATTTTACTGATTGGTTCAGGTCCTATAGTTATTGGACAGGCGTGCGAGTTCGATTATTCAGGGACCCAGGCATGCAAGGCATTGAAGGAAGAGGGTTATGAGATAATCCTGATCAACAGCAATCCTGCAACTATAATGACCGATCCTGAGATCTCCGACAGGACATACATAGAGCCAATAACCCCTCATATTACAGCAAAGATCATTGAAAAAGAGAGGCCCGATGCCCTTCTCCCTACCATAGGGGGACAGACCGGCCTGAATATTGCCGTCGCCCTGGCTGAAAATGGAGTCCTGAACAGGTATGGAGTTGAACTCATAGGTGCAAAATTACCGGCAATAAAAAAGGCTGAGGACAGGGAACTCTTTAAAGATGCAATGAACAGGATTGGTCTCAATGTCCCCGAGAGTTTCTATGCCCACTCAAAGGCAGAGGCAATGAGGGGAATAGGTCATATAGGCTTCCCGGCAATACTTCGTCCTTCCTTCACACTCGCCGGTGCCGGAGGCAATATTGCATATAATATGGAGGAATATGAGAATCAGATTGAGTGGGGGCTCTCCATAAGTCCTGTCCATGAAATCCTTATAGAAAAATCTGTCATCGGGTGGAAGGAGTATGAGCTTGAGGTAATGAGGGATTTAAAGGACAATGTTGTTATCGTATGCTCTATTGAAAATTTTGACCCCATGGGCGTTCATACAGGGGATAGTATAACCGTTGCCCCTGCACAGACCCTTTCCGACAAAGAATATCAGATAATGAGAGATGCATCAATAAAGATAATCAGGGAGATTGGTGTAGAGACCGGTGGTTCTAATATCCAGTTTGCGATTAACCCTGAGAATGGGAAAATGGTGGTAATTGAGATGAATCCGAGGGTTTCGAGGAGCTCTGCATTGGTATCAAAGGCAACAGGCTTTCCCATAGCAAAGATTGCAGCAAAACTGGCTGTAGGTTATACCCTTGATGAAATACCCAATGATATTACAAAGGAGACCCCTGCATCATTTGAACCGACTATTGATTACTGTGTTGTAAAATTCCCGAGGTTTGCCTTTGAGAAGTTCCCGGAGGCAGACCAGACCCTCACGACACAGATGAAATCCGTAGGAGAGGCGATGTCAATTGGAAGGACTTTTAAAGAGGCACTGCAGAAGGCAATAGCATCTATGGAGATTGATAGATTTGGGTTTGAAGAGGTCAGGGGTCAGAATGGAGAGGAAATCAGGAAGAAGTTACGAACCCCAAACTGGGAGAGGGTCTGGTATATAGCAGAGGCTTTAAGGACTGGAATAGAACTCAATGAGATCTATGAATTGACCAGGATAGACAGATGGTTTCTGCATAATATAAAGGAGGTAGTGGAATTTGAAAATAGAATACAGAATACAGAATATAGAAAAGAGGGGATAAAGGCCTTCAGCCTTATAAAGAAGGCAAAGGTGCTCGGTTTTTCTGATAAGAGGCTTGCAGAATTAATGAATATAATAAAAGAGACAGATATAAGGAAATTACGAAAAGAAAATGGAA
>JACQQJ010000069.1 GCA_016207035.1 Nitrospinota bacterium
ATAATAAAGAGGAGGTGATTTTATGGCAGAGATAGCAGCAAAAAAGGTATCTGAGTTAACGGTTGATGAATTGAAATCCTTAATACATGAAACTATTTCAGAAGATATTGAGGCATGGAGAGAGACTTTAGAAATCATGGCAGATAGAAAACTAATGAGAAAAATTAAGAAAGCCGATGATGACTGGCAAAAAGGTAAAGAGGAGGCGTATAGTCCATGGAATGAGGTAAAGAATGAGATTTAAAGTTATCCTTCATAAAGATGCTGTAAAAGATTATAAAAAAGCCGATATTAAACTCAAGAAGAAAGAGTCAACCTCCTATTCCTACTTTTCAGACTATATCCAAGACATAGGGGTTTATTGCAAAGATATATGAGCTATAGAGTTTACGGGTTAAAGAGCTATGGAGTTAACTCCTTAACTCTAATAGGTGGATAGTTCTACCCTCAATCTGCCGATTTTTATACCCTTTACTATTTTTTGTTTCACACCTTATCATTCTAACCTTTTTAGTATCTGTAGATTTTTCACTCTTATTTTTGTATAGTTGAAATATGGGTTATAAACATTCGGTTGACCCGATTTTGCTGGCGGATTTTGTTACAGCAAGAAAAGGGGAAAGGGTGATTGACCTTGGGACAGGGAGTGGGGTAATTGCGATTACTTTAGCAAAAAGGTCTAAGGATATTAAGATAGTCGGCTTGGAGCTTCAGGAAAATCTTGTAAGAGTAGCAATGGAAAGTGTCCGTTCCCACGCAGAGCATGGGAACGAGGGGGTGGTTGAGATTATAAAAGGGGATATTCGGGATGTTAAATCACTATTTGATGCAGAGTCTTTTGATATTGTTGTAGGGAATCCTCCTTATAGAAAGGCTGACGATGGTAGGATTAATCTTGATAGAGAAAAGGCAATTGCGAGGCATGAGATTGAAATTACTCTATCTGAATTTCTTAAAGCAGGGAGTTATCTCGTAAAAAATCATGGTTCTGTAAATATTATTTACCACCCTTACAGATTGACAGAACTTTTATCCACAATGACAGAAAACAGACTTGTACTAAAGCGGATTCAATTTGTCCATCCCAAGATTGGCTCAAAGGCAGAGATGGTCATGGTTGAGGGGATAAAGAATGGAAGGCATGAACTTATGGTAATGAAACCGATCATACTTCAAAATCAGTAGCCACGAATGACACAAATAAGCACGAATTTAAAAATCAAATTAAGAATTTTAAAATTCTCTATTTTTGAATCTTCTTTATCCGTGTAAATTCGTGTAAATTCGTGGCTAATAATTGCAATGATTCCTTTAATAGTAATTGCAGGTCCTACGGCAGTTGGGAAGAGTGCTGTTGCCTTTGAGCTTGCAAAGAGGCTCAATACTGAAATTATCAGTGCTGATTCCATGCAGGTCTACAGATGTTTTGACATCGGGACTGCAAAGCCATCCATTGAAAGGCGGAAGGAGATTCCCCATCATTTAATAGATATTGTAAATCCTGATGAGGATTTCAGTGCTGGAGATTTTAATGAGAGGGCATCTGCAATTATAAAGGAATTAAATCAACAGGGGAAGATTCCTGTTATAGCAGGCGGCACAGGTCTATATATAAAGTCGTTAATAGAAAATCTCGGCTGTGGCGTAAAGAAAAATCAGGAAATACGGAACAGAATAAAATCAGAGTTTAAAGAGATTGGCAGTGAGGCAATGTATGAAAAACTGAAAATCATTGACCCCTCTGCTTCAGACAGAATCCATCCAAAAGACAGGTATAGAATTGAGAGGGCATTAGAGGTATACTATGCATCAGGGAAATCTATATCAGAATTTCACAGGCCAGAAAGAACACAGAATGAGAGGTTTCGTGTCAAATATTTTGTCCTCGATATGGAAAGAAAACTGCTGTATAAAAGGATAGAGGAGAGGGTAGATAAAATGGTCTCAGCCGGTCTCCTCAGCGAAACTAAGGCTATTCTCAATATGGGGTATGACAAGAATCTAAAGCCCTTTCAAAGCCTTGGATATTTGCAGATGATAAAATATTTAGATGGAGAGATGGATTTTGATTTTGCTGTTCAGGAAATAAAAAAAGAGACACGGAGATTTGCAAAAAGACAGCTCACATGGTTCAGGGGAGTAAATGAAGCGATATGGATCGATGTTTTGGAAAATGGGAATATTGAAGATATGAGCATGAAGATTTTCAGGATGTGTCATGATTAACAAAGATAAATCAGAAGTCCGGGGCACCCATCAAGTGGATGGGTCGCATAAACCAGAAGCCAGAATTATTTTATTCTCTATTCTCTATCCTGTATTCTTTATCCTGTTATTCGCACAGCCTGTCAATACAGAGGATTCCCCCCTCAAGGAACCTGTTAAACTTATAAAACAGGGGGATTATCAAAATGTCATTCAGATGCTTGATGTTATCAGGAATGAAAACTCTGGAACTATTTTGGGGAAGAGGTCTCTTTACCTTTTAGGCCACGCCTATTTTAAGTCAGGTTTATTTGAAGATGCCCTTAAATTTTTTAACAGGGTGGTTGAAGAATACCCTCCCCTGTCTGATTACGCAGAATATAACATTGCAAAGGTTTATGAAGAAAAAGGCGACTATCCTCTTGCTGTAGAAACCCTTGATTCATTTTTAAAAAAATACCCTTTTTCTCGATTGAGGGCGAGGGCAAGATTTGATATGGTAAAAAATATTTTTGTGCTCAATGATTTTCTTAAAGCCTCAACAGAGGCAAGGAATTTTATTACAGAGTTTCCGTCAGATGAGAAGGCACCTCATGCCTATTATCTCCTCGGGCAATCACTTGAAAAGGCAGGTAACAAGATGGATGCCTATAACGCATATGAGTCCTTATATTATAATTACCCCCTTGACTCCTTTGCTGACATGGCGATAGAGAGAATTTTACAAATTAAAAGGGAAGGGACCATTCAATTACCTGAACGGGATAAGGGGCTTGAAATGAAAAGAATTGAAGGGTTGATAAATGGGAAAATTTATAATAAGGCAATAAAGGAACTGTCAGAGATTTTAGAAAAATGTAAGGACCATACTTTGATGGAGACAGGGCTTTTTAATCTTGCCCTTTCTTATAAATATATCAGCAATGAGTTAAAGTGTATACAGACATTAAACAGGTTAATCAGGGATTTCCCTGAAAGCCCAAGGGTTGCTGAATGCCTGTATATGCTGTCAAAAATCTACTGGAACAAAGGGGATACAAAAAAATCAGTTCAATATAATAATATGATAATTTCCAAATATCCAAAGAGTGTATGGGCAGGGAGGGGAATGTATATAAATGCGAGAATTTCAGAAGATGATGGAAGCACTGGTGATGCTGTTAAATCATATTCGATGCTCTTAAAGTTTCCTGGTGCGGGGGAATTGGCTGATGAGGCTGCCTGGAGGATCGGATGGATATACTATGTAAAAGGGGATTATTTTAATGCCATTGAAAACTTCAGAAAATGTGATTCAGATTTTCCTGATTCTCAGTATGCTGATAATTCGCTCTACTGGATGGGGAGGGCAGGGGAAATGAGCAGGAATACAGAAGTTGCACTCTATGCCTACAGGAGACTTGCTGCAGATTATCCTTATACTTATTATGGACAAAGGGGGTATGAAAGGTTTGTAACCCTCTCATCCGGAAATAATATAGAACACCTGACATCTATAACTATGGCAGGGTTTGAACAGAATACAATTGTATCCCAGTGGGAAATTGATGATAAAGGGCAATTTCATATTACCAAGGCAGAAGATTTAATTGAGATGGGATTTTTGGAGGATGCACGGGAGGAGATAAGGTCAATCCCACTCCCCGATGATAACAGCCCCGAAATACAAATTGCTGCCCTGTTTTCTATAAGCCAATGGTATTTCAAAGCAGAATCATATGCTGATGCTATGGCTGTGCAAAACAGACTGTTTAATAAACTGAGGAGGGATGAACAGAATAGACTGACAAAAGAATTCTGGAGTCTCCTTTATCCATTGAGTTATTGGGAGGCTGTTTCAAGGTCGGCGCATGAAAATAATGTTGACCCCCTTCTTGTATTATCTGTTATGAGGCAGGAAAGTGCCTTTGGCAGGACGACCCAGTCCTCGGCAAATGCCTATGGATTGATGCAATTGATTTCAGGGACAGGCGAGAAGATATATAAGAAGGTATGGGGTGGAGAATTTAAGACCGACATCCTCTTTGAACCTGATATAAATATAGAGTTGGGGACACGCTACCTATCTGAGCTTCTGCAAACAAATAATGGAAATCTTATTTTAGCCCTCGCCACATATAATGCTGGTCCTACCCCTGTTAAGAAGTGGGTTGAAAGTTTTGGTAATCTTCCTGCAGATGAATTTGTTGAGAAGATAAGATATCCGGAAACCAGGGGATATGTAAAAAAGGTATTAAGAAATTATGAGAATTATAAGAGGCTATACAGAATTCAGAATACAGAAGCCAGGAGTCAGAAGTCAGAATAAAGTCTATTCTTTTAATACGATATGTACGATC
>JACQQJ010000070.1 GCA_016207035.1 Nitrospinota bacterium
ATTTATAAACATAGATAGAAGATTATCAGAAACAGCTTAAAAAGTCATCAATGAAATATTGGGAGAAAAGTTATTTGAATATTGATTGATTTTTATAGTCAAAAAGAAATTTATGCGAAAATGGAATAATACTTAGAGAGATTTCAGTGATAAACATTGAATATGTTGTGATTTGTGTATTATTGGCCTACGAAATATGGATAAAATTATAATTTCAAAAAATGCCCTTGACAAGTATGAATGAATATATTATATTAATTACAAATTTAGAATTATTATTATTTAAAAATCATGAAAGAATTGATAGAAAAATATAGAGAGATTGGGTTTAAACTTACACCTCAGAGGCTTGCAATTCTCAGATTTTTAAAGGGCAATACAAGCCATCCTACTGCAGAAAACATTTATCGCCAGATAAAAGAGGTGTATCCTACGGTATCCTTTGCAACAGTCTATAATACCCTTCAGGCATTGGTGGATAGAGGAGAGGTTACAGAAGTTACCATTGACTCGCAGAAGAGACATTTTGACCCGTATCCCAAACCTCACCACCATATTATCTGTATAGAATGTAATAAGATTGGTGATGTGTTCAAGGATTATTCTGATGCCTTGAAACTCCCTAAAAACATACTAAAGGAATTTAAGCCTGTGAGAAACCATATAAATTTTTATGGGATCTGCAGGGAATGTCAAAAAATAGGAGGGATTAAATATGGAAACATGTCTAAAAGTAGGGCAGGTTGTAGAGAATTTTGAGATGGAGCTTTATGACCCCATAAAGAGAGATTTTGCTAAAATGAGTCTGGAAGATGTAAAGTCGAAAAGGCAGTGGCTTGTTTTATTTTTCTATCCGGCGGATTTTACATTTGTATGCCCAACAGAGCTTAAAGACCTTGCTGAAAAATATAAGGAATTGAAATCAGCAGGGTGCGAGGTTGTCTCTGTGAGCACTGATACGAAGTTCTCCCATCTTGCATGGCACAGCTCTGAAAAACTATTGCAGAATGTGAAGTATTCTATGGGTGCAGACCCTACAGGAAAGGTATCAAGGATGTTTGGGGTATATGACGAATCAACAGGCCTTGCCCTGAGGGGGACTTTTATCATAAATCCCGATGGTAAACTTGCTGCATCTGAGGTGAATTTCTACAATGTGGGGAGAAATGCATCAGAACTTCTTAGAAAGGTTAAGGCTAATGTATATGTTTCAAATAATCCAGAAGAGGTATGTCCTGCAAACTGGACAGATGGCAGTAAGACACTCAAGCCGTCTGCCAAGATGGTTGGAAAGGTATATGAATCAATGGCTGCATAGAGAAGAAGGATGGTCATAAAAAGGACTGTATGGATAGAAGGGGAATGAGAGAATTGAGAAAATAAAATAAATCTATTTTTCCATTTCTCTGTCCCCTTTTTTTCATGTATTAATTAAGCTATCCATTTTTATCAGGGGTTAGTTATCCTATTACATTATATTTCCTCTTTCTAAATTTAACCCCTAATTCCTTTTCTGCAATCCTCTGGCATTCCTTTTCATCTACATCAGAGGTATCTACAATTGTAGCTACAACATCTGGTATATAATTCTTTGCTTCCCTGATGAATTCTTTAATCGCCTCAAAGACACCATTCATAAATACAGGGTGGCAGATTTTGTTATATTTCTCACTGGTATCTGCATTAAGACTAACTGAGACAGAATCAATAAGCCCCTTCAGTTCTGGAAGGATATTTCTCTTATGTATCAGATTAGCTTGTCCATTTGTATTGAGCCGGACCCTCCCCCCCTTGTCTTTAATCTTTTTTGAAACCTCTTTAATTATATTGAGCCTTAAGGTAGGTTCCCCATATCCACAAAATACGATTTCTTTATATTTTTTCGGGTCTCCAATATCCCTCATAATGTCATCTGCTGACGGTTCTTTTTCAAGTCTTAAGCTATATCCCTGCACATAGGGATCTGTATTCCTTGCGCAAAAGGTACAGTCATTAGTGCAGCGATTGGTAATATTGAGATAAAGGGAGTTTCTTATTTTATAGACAATCATGCCACTTTTATCAGCCTTTCCAATATTAAAGAGGTTATAGACATTCAGATTTGTTACCCTCTCAATATCTTCAGGACTTAAACCTTTTACCTCTGCCATCTTTTCTGCCACATATCTTACATATGCCGGTTCATTTCTCTTACCCCTTACCTGCTGTGGTGCGAGGAAGGGGGAGTCGGTTTCTATAAGTAATCTATTTGTAGGGATAGAATTAATGACTCTCCTTAATCTGTCAGCATTTGGGTAAGTAATTGGTCCGGCAAAGGAGATATAAAACCCCATATCAATACACCTTTTAGCCATATCCTCATCCCCTGAAAAACAGTGCATTATGCCTCTCAATTCGGATGATGCCTCATCTTTTAATATCCTGAGTGTATCCTCCTTTGCATCACGACTGTGAATGATGATAGGCTTTTTAAACTCCCTTGCCAGTCTGATCTGGTTTATAAATTCCCTCTGCTGGATATCCCTTGGTGAAAAATCCTTATAATAATCTAGTCCAATCTCACCTATTGCAATTACCCTTGTGTCTGCAAGGAGCGTCTTTATCTCTGTATAGGTATCAGGAGTAATCTCCTTTGCTTCATGTGGATGGATACCAACTGATGCAAAGATGAAATCGTATTTGTGAGCCAGATCTACTGCAGCTTTACTCCCGGATAAATCAGTACCAACATCAATTATAAGGGATACACCTGCGTTTACTCCCCTTTTTATTACATCTTCTCTGTCTCCATCAAATTGAGACATCTCAAGATGGGCATGGGTATCAATCATGATTTTACTTACCTATCTCAATAGTCCAGCCTATATTGTATTTTGATAAAAGGGAGGTAATTATGGTGAGAGAGTTTGTCATGAGGATAACTCCGAGGATAACGAGAAAGACACCGCTTGTTTTAGATATATACCCCATAAACTTATTTATTTTTTTAGAATAACAGAGGAAGCTATTAACCGCAAAGGATGTAATAAGTAAGGGGAGTCCCAACCCTGCAGAGTATACAGCAAGGAGTTGTATGCCTGTTACAACAGATTCTTTTGTACTGGCAATAAGCAGAATGGAGCTTAGAATCGGTCCTATACAGGGCGTCCATCCTGCTGCAAATGCTACACCTACAAGGAATGTCCCAAAATAACCTGCTGGTTTGTTCTGTAAGTGTACCCTCTTTTCAGACATGAGGAATTTTAGCTTTAGAATGCCCATAAAATAGAGCCCTAATAATATTATTATAACTCCACCGATCTTTCGTATCATATCCTGATTGGAAAGGAGGAATTTACCTACTGATGTGGCACCTGCACCGAGCATAATAAATACAAAGGAAAAGCCAGCAATAAAGGTTAGAGAATTTTTAACGGTAACCCACCGAATCTCTTTTTCATTATCAGGGCATGTTAGTTCATCGTAGGTTAGCCCGGTTATAAAGGTAATATAGAACGGGACTACTGGCAGCACGCAGGGAGATACAAAGGATAAAAGCCCTGCTAAAAATGCCATAATAAATGATACATCCGCCGTGAATCCCATATAAAATAAAAACCTCAGAATTTAAAGTATTTAAAAGAAATCAACCTATTGTCTTGGTTTATATGCTTCATAATTAAAAAATATAATATCAGAAATAAGAAAAAAAGGAAAGTGTAATTTAGCAGCCTATTGATTATGTATTTTTTTTATGCTATAAAAAACTATCACTAATATAAACAATTTGTTTTTCCTGAAAATTCCTTACTCCGGTAAATAAAATGAAGGGTCTTATTTTAAGTGGTGGCGAGGGGACAAGACTCAGGCCAATAACCCATACGAATGCAAAACAATTAGTACCAATTGCAAATAAACCGATCCTCTTTTATTGTATTGAATCCATAAAAAATGCAGGGATAACTGACATTGGTATAGTTGTTGGAAGCACAAAGGATGAGATAAAGGCAGCGGTAGGGAATGGCTCTAAGTGGGGAATAGATATTACCTATATTGAGCAAGATGCACCGCGGGGTTTGGCACATGCCGTCCTCATTTCAGAAGATTTCCTCAAGGATGAGCAGTTTGTCATGTATCTTGGTGATAATCTGATTAAAGGGGGGATAAATGAATTTGTTGATGAGTTCAGGCGAAATGGGGCTAATTCGCAGATTCTCCTTGCCAGGGTTGCAAATCCCCAGCAGTTTGGGGTGGCGGAACTATTCAAAGGGAGGGTTATCAGGCTGGAGGAAAAGCCGCAGAAACCAAAGAGTGATTTGGCATTAGTTGGTGTATACATGTTTGATCAGCATATTTTTAAGGCAGTTAAAAATATTGCCCCATCATGGAGAAATGAATTGGAGATAACAGATGCAATTCAATATCTGATAAACCATGGATATAATATACAATCCCATATAATAAATGGATGGTGGAAAGATACGGGGAAGCTTGAAGATATGTTAGAGGCAAATAGAATAATATTGGATACTTTAACTACCGAAATACATGGATTTGTTGATGATGACTCAAAGATAGAATTCAAGGTAGTTATTGATAATGGTGCAGAGGTCATAAACAGTGTGATAAGGGGACCAGCAATAATAGGGGGCAATACAAAAATTATAAACTCTTTTGTCGGTCCATTTACATCTGTAGAGCATGATGTAAAGATTGAGGATAGTGAAATTGAGCATAGTATAGTTTTAGAATATAGCCTTATAAAAGGGATAAAGGGCAGGATTGTAGATAGTTTAATAGGAAAAAATGTAGAGGTATATGCATCACTATTGAAACCAAAGGCTTATAGATTCATGCTGGGTGATTCGAGCAAGGTTGGGATTTTATGATTGACGGGGTAAAGGTAAAAAGGCTTAAGGTTATACCAGATGAACGGGGAAGATTGATGGAGATGCTCAGATGTGATGATGAGATATTTGAGAAGTTTGGGCAGATTTACATGACAACTGTCTATCCAGGTGTGGTAAAAGGCTGGCACTACCATAGGGTTCAAAACGATAATTTTGTGGTAGTTAAGGGGATGGTTAAGGTCGCCCTGTATGATGAGAGAGAGGGTTCTTCTACAAAGGGTAAGATTAACGAGTTCTTTTTAGGTGGGCATAATCCAACCCTCCTTCATATACCACGATTGGTAGTGCATGGTTTTAAAGGTATAGGTATAGAAGAGGCTTTTATCATAAATTGTACCACCGAACCGTATAATCATAATACCCCTGATGAATACCGTATTGATCCGCATAATAATAATATCCCTTACGATTGGAGCAGAAAGGACGGATGAGGTTACTTGTCACTGGTGGAGCAGGATTCATAGGTTCAAACTTCGTCAGGTTTTATTTAGAAAAAAATCCTGCAGATTGTATTGTAAATCTGGATAAGTTAACCTATGCAGGCAATTTAGAAAATTTAAAGGGATTAGAGTGTGATACACGATATCAATTTATTTACGGAGATATCACAGATTTTGATTTAGTTGAAAATGTATTACTCAATGGAATAGATGCTGTAATAAATTTTGCTGCTGAATCCCATGTAGACAGAAGTATTGAAGACCCTTCCCCCTTTCTTAATACAAATGTAATCGGTACCCAGTCCCTTCTTGAGTCCTGCCGATGGAATAAAGTTTCAAGGTTTATTCAGGTATCAACAGATGAGGTATATGGTTCTTTAGGAACTACAGGATACTTTACCGAGGAATCCCCGTTAAGGCCGAATAGCCCCTATGCAGCAAGTAAGGCATCAGCAGATTTATTGGTAAGGGCTTATTGTAAGACCTACCATTTTCCAGCCATTATAACCAGGTGTTCAAATAATTATGGCCCCTATCAATTTCCAGAAAAATTGATCCCCCTTTTTGTAACGAATGCACTTTCAGATGAATCTTTACCAATTTATGGAGATGGTATGAATGTAAGGGACTGGCTCTATGTAGAAGACCACTGCAGGGCTATAGACACTGTTTTGAAAAGGGGGAAAGAGGGGGAGATTTATAATATCGGTGGAAACATTGAAAAGACAAATATAGAAATTACTGATAAGATTCTTAATGTTCTCAATAAACCATCAACCTTAAAAAAGTTTGTAAAAGACAGACTCGGACATGACCGGCGTTATGCCATAGATTCTGCAAAGATAAAAAGAGAATTAGGGTGGGAGCCTCAATACAGATTTGAAGAGGCAATTCAAAAGACAATTCAATGGTATATTGATAATGTGGGATGGTGGGAGAGGATAAAGAGCGGGGAATACAGAAGGGATCAAAGCCGATGATATAGGGTATGAGCTATAAATAAACTATGGGATTAAAGATACTGGTTACAGGTGCAAAGGGGATGCTTGGGAGTGATCTCGTAAGTATCCTCGGAAGCAAGAAAGAATATGAATTAATCGGTGCAACCCGAGGTGACTTTGATATTACCGACCATTTTCAAACTACACAGTTTTTAAGGGAAAATAATCCTAATATAGTAGTTCATACTGCATCTTACACAAAGGTGGATGATTGCGAGAAAAACAGGGAGATGGCATTTAATGTAAATGCAAAGGGGGCAGAAAATGTAGCATCAGGGTGTAAGAATATAAATGCCAAACTTATTTATATAAGCACAGATTATATCTTTAATGGAAATAAAAATGAGCCCTATGTCGAAGATGATATACCTGAGCCATTAAATGTATATGGAGATTCCAAATTAGGGGGAGAACAGGCAGTTCAGAATATTTTAAATGCCTTCATGATAATAAGGACATCGTGGCTCTTTGGGAAAAAGGGAAATAATTTTGTATCAACTATTCTTAAACAGGCGGATGTTGTAAAACCGCCTTACCATCTGTCAATAGTAGATGATCAGGTAGGTTCACCTACATATACAATAGACCTCTCCTATGCCATTGAGAAACTGATTGCCCATAATGCAACTGGGGTATTTAATATCACAAACAGTGGTTATTGCTCTTGGTATCAATTTGCACAAAAGATCCTCGAGTATTCTGGGAAAAAAGGTGTCAAGGTCGTGCCTATTCAGTCAGGGCAGCTCAATAGACCTGCCAGAAGGCCTTCTTATTCAATACTGGACTGCAGCAAATTTAAAAAAATTACCAATTATACTACGAGACACTGGGAAGAGGCATTGAAAGATTATCTCCAAAACACAGATTGAAATATCATTTACACCGTTACAAAGCCCAGCCCTGAAGGGTGGGGCATTCTGTGGTTAACGGGGTAAAGATAAGTCAACAAATTCCCCCTTACTAAAGGAGGACAAAGGGGATTAACTTAAATCATTGATTATAGTCTTTTATAAACTTTATAATGAATAGTTATAAAAAGTGAGTTAAATAATTTTGCTTTTCTTCAACTTTATAGGGTATAATTTGTTTAATATTATTTTTCA
>JACQQJ010000071.1 GCA_016207035.1 Nitrospinota bacterium
ATTTTGCAACTTTAATCCTGCTCCTTTATCTTCTCCTATGACATCTCCAGACTGGCATTTAATACAATCTTAAGCCACATTTATTCTATCAGCCTCGATAAAACTTTGCACCTTTTTTATCAAGCTGTCTTGGGAGAAGTCTTGAAAAATATTCTACTACTGTAACCTGAAGCCAGCTTACTTTTAAACCCCTCGCTGCCTCAAGCCCAAGAATCCCCCCGCCAATCATAAGGACATTTCCATTCGATATTGCTTAACAATAGGCTTTGTAAATTCATAAATTCATGCTGAACATCTTATTTTTTGAGGGGTTAAGAAGATATTTGAGTAAATTTTCCCTTGATTCTCCGCATAAGTTGTCCTAAAATTCACTAAAAAGTGCATATAGACATAAAAAAGAATGTTAGGAGAAAAATAATAAATATGTAATTAATCCTATCCTGCTTGTAAAATTTTTTGTATGTCATGAAACAACATACAGAGCAAAATTAATAATACGATGGAAAATATTTTTATACATTCTCGGCGTGTTTTGGGGTCTTGATTTTCTGAAAATATTACCCATATCAACATTGTCGATTGAATTACAATGGGAAGTAAGAAAAACAGGCACATTCTTAATATGTTCCATTCCATTATCCTTATTTCTTAATCTTTCTTATTACAAAAAACATAAAAATACTCATCATCTTACAAACGAAGAACTTCATAATTTTTTAGAATATTTTTAAAGACCATAACAAGAGCGTTTCACCGGACGAATGAGAAGCTGCGCCGGTGACGCGTAGCGTTATGATGAATAAAATAGATAAAATTTTAAAATAACTGATATAAAAATAGAAAAGAGAGGTAAGAAATGTCTGGTAAACTAACAGAGATATACACCGATAAAAACCTTGTAGAGAAAATTAAGAAACGATTGCCCTATTTATTCCAACTTGCTGAATTAGAAAGTTCTCGGGCTGGCAAAACAGGAATGGAAGTCGGCTCGGTTCGTGAAAGGATAATAGTGGCTCTGCTTATCTATAAGTTCGGAGAGGTTAATGTTGAAACTGAGATACCAATTACCGAATCTGAGGTTGATGCGAAACTGTTTGGTGAACCAGTATCCGTTAAGACTATTACAGGTAAAAGTTTAGGCGGCGTGAAACTGATATGGACGGTTGATGCACAAAAAGTAATAGAATTCAGGGAGAATTATTACCCCTCTTGCGATATTTTACTTATCCAGATTAACTGGGGCGATACTGGTGGATTCTTTTATATTCCTGTAGAGCTCCAGGAAAAAGTGTTTGACAAGATGGGCAGAGATAACTATATTAAATTACCAAAGGCTGGCACGAATCCCCGTGGTGCTGAAATTACCAAAGAAGCGCTATCAAATCTTGTTGCAGACAAACAGTGCCAGCGTATTGTTATAGAATGGCAAAAGACAAAAATAGATTTTAATCCATATAAGAAATGGGTTGACTTCTGGAAGGAAAACTAAAATGGCTCCATATCAAAAGAAGATAGGCACTAAAACGAGCGCCTTCGGTTCGCCGGGCAGAATAAATCATGATTCGTCCTCTTTTTATAAAAGCAGATTATATGAGGGACAGCCGAAAGAAGAAACGAAAAAATACGAAGAAAACCCTATTCCGCTTGAATTCTTGGATAAAATCTTCACTTCATCCAGTGAACAGATGATTGAATTACCTGATAATAGTGTTCATCTGATGGTGACATCACCACCGTATAATGTTGGTAAGCAATATGACGAGAATCTTTCGCTCAATGAATACAGGGTGTTTCTTAAACGGGTCTGGAGCGAGGTCAAGAGAGTTATAGTGCCAGGCGGCCGTGTCTGTATCAATATTGCTAATTTAGGCCGCAGGCCCTATATTCCGTTACATACTTATATTGTAGAAGATATGCTTGATTTGGGCTTTCTGATGAGGGGTGAAGTTATTTGGAATAAAGCATCAAGCGGCAGCCCTTCTACTGCCTGGGGGAGTTGGCTGTCTGCCAAAAATCCGATTCTTAGAGATATTCACGAATATATTCTGGTTTTCTCTAAAGGGCTATTTTCCAGAGAAAACACCAATGGTAAAAAAAGCACTATTTCTAAAGAAGAATTTTTGGAATTCACTAAAAGCGTCTGGACATTTTCTGCCGAGTCTGCCCGAAAGGTCGGTCATCCGGCACCTTTCCCTGTTGAATTACCACTTCGGGTGATCAAACTATACACCTTTGAAGGTGATGTGGTGTTGGATCCGTTTATGGGAAGTGGCCAGACCGCTATAGCCGCCCTGAAGGCAAGTCGTTATTATGTCGGCTATGATATTTCAAAAGAATATGTAACCCTTGCCGAAAAAAGGATAAAGGGATATTTACAGGAACAAATCACTTTGTTCTCTGAGCCAATAGATACTAAACCGCTGGTAATCGCCGAAAGACCAAGAGGGAAAGAATATCAAGTCAAGAGTAAACATAGAAATAAGCAAAGAATTAGAAACACTGATAAAAATATAAAAAAGGATGTTGTGTGGAAATGAAAATCAAATAGAGCATTATTAAAAAACCCGTAATCGGTATAAGGAGTATTGCAGGATGGAAATATTTGGTTTTACCTTGTCCGCTGCACAACTTTGGCTCCTTGGGATTTGTGGTGCACTCATTATGGCAGATTTTCCACGACGGTTTTATACTACCAGCGAAATTATCTTTCCTATTCCATACCCAATACCTGATGCAGCAGTTCCTATTATTGATGCAGCCCCTGAGTGAAACCGAAGGGATGAAGTCCAATTCCTCGTCTGTGAAGCCGTAATGCTCCAGCACACTGTTGAGTTTGCAAAATGCTACATTAATCGATATTGCCCCCTTTTCCCTCATACGTGCTAAATTCTTCCCATCAAATGACAATCAAATAAGAAGCGTACCCTTCCCTAATAGAAAATCTATTATTATCAGATAGTTAAACACTTAATACACAATGCTGTCCACCTATCCCAGGAGCTTTTGTCAAATGACCGTCAAATAAGAACAAATCATGCCCAAAACGGTACATACTTGGCATATTTTTTTTGACATATGACCTGAAATATAAGTCATTCCTGTTTGCACAGACAGGCGTATATTTCATGTTGTTATACCAACGGCAATAAACAATTTAATAAATAACAACCCCCTTTTAGCCCCCTTTACTAAGGGGGACTTTATTGTAATTTTATTTATTGCCGTTACTATGTCAAGGCAAAGTAGAAATGTCCTGTTTTTGAGATGCAGGATTAGATCTTCCAGAGGGATAAACTTCTTTCTTGGTTTAATGATATGACGCAACACATGAAAATGTTTTACACAAAATGAGACATCTGATATAATTTTTTAGCCAGAAACCAAATACCATAAATTAAATAGAAAAGGAGGGATTGAATGAAAAGACTCAAAAAATTCTTAATTGTTTTCCTTTATTTCTTATTTATTTTTTATCATATACCAGCATTTTCAGAACCACTGGAGAAAAGGATAATTGAATATACCCTTAAAAATGGCATGAAACTCCTCTTACTCAAGAGGCCTTATTCACCTACAGTTGCAACGAATATTTTATTCAAGGTTGGTTCAGTTGATGAGATAACAGGAATGACAGGTACTGCACATCTTCTGGAGCATATGCTCTTTAAAGGGACAGAGATACTCGGGACAAGGGATTATGAAAAAGAAAAATCTCTCCTGGATAAGATGGATAAAATTGCAATGCAACTGGATAATGAAAATAAAAAGGGGATAAAGGCTGATAGAGATTTAATCGAGAGGTTAAAGAATGACCTTAGAAAGGTTCAGGAAGAGCATCAAAAGTTTGTAGTAAAAGATGAATTTGCATCCATCTATTCAAAGCATGGTGGTATTGGATATAATGCAGGTACCAGCAGGGATGTAACATCGTATGTAATAAGTCTCCCTTCAAATAAAGTTGAACTCTGGACAGCTATTGAATCTGACAGGATGAAAAACCCTGTATTGAGGGAGTTTTATTCAGAAAGGGATGTTGTAATGGAGGAGAGGAGGATGAGCTATGACAATGACCCTGAAGGGAGCCTTTTTGAAAACTTCGTTGCTGCTGCCTATAGTGCCCATCCTTATAGAGTCCCTACAATAGGCTGGATGTCTGATATAAGATTTCTTCATAAAAAGAAGGTGGAGGAATTTTTAAAAACCTATTACGCACCGAATAACTGTTTTGTAGCAGTGGTTGGTGATATCGATCCTGAGAAGGTTATAAAGATGATGGAGAAATACTTTGGAGATATACCACCCCAAAATATACCTGAAAGGGTGTGGACTGAGGAGCCTGAACAGATTGGCGAAAGGAGGATAGAAGTGGAATTTGATGCAAATCCAAGCATCGTGATAGGTTACCATAAACCAACCTTACCCCATGATGATGACTATATTTTTGATGTTATTGATTTTATACTGGGAAGTGGAAGGACATCACGACTTTATAAAAAGATGGTTGAGGAGAAAAGGATAGCACTGTCTGTTCATACCTATTCTATGCCTGGTTCACGATACCCAAATCTGTTTGCCTTTAACGGTGTCCCCCGTGCACCCCATACTGTTCAGGAATTAGAAGATACCTTTTATGAGGAAGTAGAGAGATTGAAAAATGAGCCTGTCAGTCAAAAGGAATTGGAAAAGGTCATAAATCATTTAGAGGCAGGACTCATCCGTCAGCTCGCCTCTAACAGAGGCATGTCAGATACACTTACCTATTATCAGGCTATAGCTGATGATTGGAGGTATATGATAACTCATGTGGATAAAATTAGAAAGATTACGCCTGAAGATATTATGAATGTGGTAAGAAAATATTTTAAAAAAAGTAACAGGACTGTAGGAATTCTGGTAAAAAAGGAGGCGAAATAGTATGTTGACATTCAAAGTTCAGAAGTCAGGGATTGGGAGCACGATAAATAGGGTATGGCTATTTTTATTATTCATTGGCTTATGTCTTTCTGCTGAAAATTCCCTGGCTATTCACCCCTCAGATTTAAAGTTTGAACCTTTAGAGTTCAATCCCCCTCATACAGAGGTAGTATTATTAAAAAATGGGATTATTCTCCATATGCTGGAAGACCATGAACTTCCTGTTATTGATATGATGGCGTTGATAAGAACAGGCTCAATATACGAGCCAGAGGATGAGATAGGATTGGCAGCTATAACAGGTACGGTCATGAGGACAGGAGGGACAATTCATATGACAGGTGGAGAGATAAATGAAAGATTGGAGTTTATAGCAGGCTCTGTTGAAGTAGGTATAGGTCCAGAGGCAGCTACAGCAACCATGTCTGTAATGAAGAAGGATACAGATACAGGGCTCAATATACTTGCCGATATCCTCAAGAATCCAGTATTCAGTGAGGAAAGACTGGAGATGGAGAAGCAGAAGGCTATAGAGTCAATAAGAAGACAGAATGATGACCCTACTGATATTGCACGGAGAGAGTTTCGAAAGATTGTGTATAGCAATCATCCCTATGGCAGATTTCCGACTATTGATACAATCAATAGAATAAAGAGGGATGATCTCATTCAATTTCATAAAAGATATTTCCATCCAAATAATATTATTATGGGCGTTACAGGGGATTTTGATAAGGCTGAGATGATTAAAAAGATTGAGGAGGTATTTGGGGACTGGAAGGGGGAGGATATAGACTTTCAAAAGGTGTCTCAGGTAAAAGAGGTATTTAAGAGATCGGTAAACTTTGCCTTTAAGGATACAAATCAGTCAGTGATAAGGATTGGCCACCTCGGGATAAAACAGAGTAACCCGGATTACTATGCTGTCATGATAATGAATGATATATTAGGGGGGGGCGGTTTTACATCAAGGTTGATGATGGAGATACGGTCGAACAGGGGTCTTGCATACAGTGTATGGAGTGCCTTTGTTGCAGGAAGGCTGGATTTAGGTATTTTTGCGGCAGGGTCTGAGACAAAATCTGAAAGCACATCTGAGGTTATAAAACTGATGGAGAACATCATAGAAGAGATAAAAAAATCTCCTGTCTCTGATGAAGAGCTGCAGGTAGCAAAGGAGTCTATAATAAACTCATTTATATTTGGATTTACATCCAATATGCAGGTTTTGAGCCAGAGGATAAATATACAGTATTATCATCTCCCAGACGATTATCTTGAAAGATATAGAGAAAATATATCTAAGGTAACAAGGGATGATGTCCTGAGGGTGGCTAAAAAATACCTGCACCCGGATAAGTTGACAATTTTAGTAGTAGGAAATGATAAAAAATTTGATAAACCTCTCTCAGAATTTGGAGAGGTAAGGAATATAGTGCTTAATTAGGAGAAGTATTTTCAGCTTATATTGAAAGTCACTGCTGTCCAAAATAAAATGGTCGCTGTCCCTATTCTGAGAAAAACACCTAATTTTATCCTTGCAAAATGAAACTGCTTATTTTAAAATGTAAGCATGATATTAAAGAGGGAGTTGAAAAAGGCAGTCATAGCCTCCCTTGCCAGATACCCTGTAGTGGGATTAATTGGCTGTCGTCAGGTTGGTAAAACCACCCTTGCCAAAATAATAGCAAAGGCATTCAGAAAAAAGGTTGTTTACCTTGATATTGAATTACCTTCAGACCTGAGCAAACTACAGGAATCTGAATTATATTTAAACCAATTCACTAATTACCTCGTGATTATTGATGAGATACAGCATATGCCGTCCCTTTTTCCGCTTATACGGGCGTTGGTAGATAAAAAAAGGGTTGTGGGGAGATTCCTTATTTTAGGTTCAGCCTCACCGCAGTTGATTAAACATTCTTCAGAGAGCCTTGCAGGCCGCATAATCTACCATGAGTTAAAACCCTTTGTCCTGAACGAAACAGGTTATGATAACCTTAATGCTTTATGGTTTAGGGGAGGTTTTCCAAATAGCTACCTTGTAAAAGATTCCAATGATAGCTTTATCTGGAGGGAGTCGTTTATCAGGACATATCTTGAAAGGGATATCCCGCAACTCGGCATCCATGTGCCGTCAATAAATTTACGGAGATTCTGGACAATGCTTGCGCATATGCATGGGCAACTCTGGAATGCAAGTAAGATTGCAAGCGGGCTTGGACTTTCAGCGCCAACAGTAAGACACTATCTTGACATCCTTGAAGAGACATTTATAGTGAGGCAGATTCAGCCTTATCATTTCAATATCAAAAAAAGGCTGATAAAATCACCAAAGGTCTATATTCGCGATTCAGGTCTTTTGCATGCCCTGCTCATGGTAAAAACATTTGATGACTTGCAGGCGCATCCTGTTGTAGGCAGTTCATGGGAAGGGTTTGTTATTGAACAGATAGCAGGAATCTTGCCCGAAAACACCCCGCTCTATTTTTACAGAACAGGCGCTGGTGCAGAAATTGATTTACTGGTCTTTGACAGGAAAAACAGACCAATAGCAATAGAAGTTAAATACTCTCTGAGTCCAAAGGCTGAAAAGGGATTTTGGATGGCATGTGAAGACCTGTCATGTAAAAAAGGGTTTATTGTCTATCCCGGCAAAGAATCTTATCCCATAGGGCGAAATATCTTTGCGATGCCTGTTAAAGGACTATCAAAAATTGCGAAGGAATGGACTTCCCCCGATTTAGTGGACACTAAGTTAAGCAACATTTAGTGCCTCAAACTCAGCAGGGGACACATATCCTATAAAGGAATGTCTCCGCTGGCGATTATAAAACACGTCAATGTATTCAAAAACACTTTTCTTTGCCTCATCCCTCGTCTGATAATCACAGTGATAAACCAGTTCTGTCTTTAAGGTCTTAAAGAAACTTTCTTGAACAGCATTATCATAACAGTCTCCCTTTCCACTCATACTTGGCCTAATCTGGTATTCAGACAGGTGATACTGGTAATCATGACTTGCATATTGGCTCCCCCTATCTGAATGGTGTATAAGTCCAGGGGTGGGTTTCCTGTTTAAAAGAGCCATTTTAAGGGCATTGATTACCAATTCCCTGCACATCCGACTGTCCATAGACCAGCCTATAAC
>JACQQJ010000082.1 GCA_016207035.1 Nitrospinota bacterium
GGGGCTGAGCCATATGCCCCATCCCTCCGCTCCGCTACGGGAGAACCAGGGGCACGAAACCAATGACCCTGCGGGTCATGGCTCAGCCCCGCATTGGGCATTGAAATAAAAAGGCAAAAGGACAAATGGTTTTGGAGATAAAATTTTCTCGCCATGCAAAAAGAAGAGGAAAATTATATAAAATTCCAGAAGAAACAGTCAGAAAGATTCTGGAAGGAAAAGAATTGATTCAAGGTAATCAAGAGATTATAGAAAATGTTGAAGGCTTTAAGTATCCCTTAAAGGTTGTTGTTTCAATGGAAGATGATATAATAATTGTAATAACAAATTATCCTTTGAAGAAAGGAAGAAAAACATGAAAGTTTACTATGATGATGAAGTAGATGCCTTGTATTTAAAGCTGGGGGATGAGTCTCCAGAAGGAGTTATAGAGATTGTAGAGGGAGTTAATATAGATACAACCGCTGAAGATAAGATAGTGGGTATAGAAATCCTGAATGCTTCTAAAAAGGTGGATTTAAAAACAATATTATCTTACACACTTGAGATTGAAAAAGATTTAAGAGCTCAAAAGACTGCCTAACAAACCATTCCAGCGGATACATAATACACATGGCAGAATCTCGGAAGGGATATTTATGATTATCTTTTCCTTTCTTTTACCTTATGATAGGCATCTAAAGATGATTATTCATTAATTTATAAGTTTCATCTTTATCAGATGATATTTCATAAATGAGACGATACGAATAAACAATCAATTCCCCTATGCTTAGATTACCAAATCTCTGGAATAACCCTACCCATTTGAGGGAATACTTTTAACCCTTCGATTTATAAACGATTTTTTTGGAAACCTTAATAGCATAAAATTTGAATCTTTTGATATATAATTGAACCTGGGCAATCTGTTCAGCACAATGTTAGTTTTTTAGATAATTATACAAAATCTATATAAATTCCGTTAAAGCAAAATTTGGGTAACTTCAGAGTTTGCTATTATGTAGAGAGGATATTGCCACTTCTGAGACGACCTATCTATTTATATCCTCTCCATTATGCTCACAGTAATATATGTCCCTGTCCCTGCATGGCTGTGGATGAGGCCTCTTTTTGCATCTTTGATTTGAAGGGTATCATTTCTTAGATGTTTTTTGGTAGTACCCTGGAGCTGCCAGAAGGCAAATACCCCCTGCATAATACCCGTTGCACCTACTGGATGACCGCAGGCAAGGAGGCCGCCAGAAGGGTTGACAGGGATTTTTTTGCCTCTGTTTTTGGGAAATTTTAATCCATAGTCAATATTGGGCATAAAGGGGTAGCCCATTTCTACAAAATTACCCCCCTCACCATATTTACAGAGTCCGAGGTCTTCACAGGTCTGGATTTCAGAAGATGAGTAGGCATCATGGAGCTCAATAAAGTCTAAATCCTCTGAGGGGTTTCGTATACCCGCCATCTGGTATGCCAGTTTTGCTGCCATCCTCCCGCCTCTAAAGGAGTGGACACCTGGGTATTTTAAATTCTTATAGTCCTTTTCTGATTCATGGGGGAGGAGGATAACCTTTCCATGAGGCCTGTCAGCCATCCTCATACAGTCTGTCCCGCATCCAACTCCTGTAATCTTTACAGGCTTATCACACAGTTTCTCAGCCATCTTTTCAGAGGCGAGTATTGCAACTGCTGCACCATCAGACATCTGACAGCAGTCCAGTATAGTAAGGGGTGTTGCCACCATAGGGGAAGAGCGGACATCTTTAATTGTCAGGTCTATCGGGCTCTGTGCATAAGGATTGTAAAGGGCATTTTTATGATTTTTTATAGAAACCATCGCCATCTGCTCCACTGTTGTTCCGAATTCAAACATATGCCTTTGAACCATCATTGCATAATATCCTGTATAGAAGCCCCCCACAGGATAATCAAAGTTTGTATCTGAGGCATGGGCAATAAACTCATTCCCTTTCCATGTGTTGACCCTGCTCATGGTCTCAAAGCCAAAGGCGAGGCATACCTCCATCCTCCCAGAGGCAATTGCCTCCCAGGCTGACTGAAGACAGAGTCCCCCTGTAGCTCCCCCCCCTTCAATCCTCTTAGATGGTTTTGGACAGAGTCCAAGATAGTCCTGAACCATGCTTGCTGCCTTAAGCTGGCGGGTAAAGTGGTCTGAGAAGTATGAACCTATACTCCCATCAATCATCTCCAGTGTAAGGTTCGGGATGTCCTTCATAGCATAATCAAAGGACTCCTTAACCATGAGCCTGAAATCCTTATCAGGATGTGCCTTTGCGAATTTAGTTATACCTCCGGATATCATATAGACTGGTCGCATGGGTATAAATATATCTCTTTTATGGTAAAATGAAAAGGGTAAAAATAACGCATGCCCAAAGCATATATTTTACTTAACAAAAATCAAATCCATGTTGTAATGTTATTACAACACATCTGGGAAAAGCCTTCAAGTGTCGTTAAGTGTGATAGAAAAGAGACTGGATAAGGATGGCATCAAAGAAAATTACCGTATATATAATAGCGCCGTATTTTTCCTCGGTCTTTGCATTTTTTTATCCCTCTACCTCAGGGAGAGGTGAAGGATAAAGGGGTTGGGATTGCGAGGGAGAGGGGGAAGAATCAGTACCGTTTTTTCACTTCTTCAAAAAAATCTACGAGGGGGTATTTCCAATGAAAATTGTAAGCGAACACATAAACAAGATTGTAGCAATCGGCAAGAGGTTTTGAACTTGACTGGAACAGGATGAAGGAAGGTTGGTAAGAATTGATGATGTATTTAACCGTTTTAAGCAGAAACTCAACGAATACCTCAATAGGTTACAAAAACAGAATAAATAACCGATGATGGAAGAGGGCAAATGTAGGGTATAATGTCTTGGGCATGACGGTGAAGGATAAATGGAATGGTCTTGAAAGAATGAGGGAAATAAATCAGTGCTCTATTTCCTGATGGAACAGATGAGATTAATATACGAAAAAAATTGGTGAGCGATATGGAAAAAATAGTTTATCAAAAATGGCTTGACAGGGTAAAATACGATATCGATACGGCGGATGCCATGTTTTCAACGGGAAGGTATATTTATGCGGTATTCATGTGTCAACAGGCATTGGAAAAATGTTTAAAAGCCCTTATGGCAGCTAAAGATATTGAGATTTTGCCGGTACATAATCTCAGGCGTCTTGCCGAAATTGCCAGCGTAATTGCAGAAATAAATCCTAATGATCTCATAAAGATTGATTTTCTCTCTCAATATTATCTTAATGCCAGATATAAGGAAAACATTGAAGAGCTTTCCTCTCAGATTACAGATGAGGTGGCGAATGAATATCTGAGATTTTCAAAGGAGAAGATAGAATGGCTTACACTCAAGATAAGGTAATAGACCTGGCAAGGTCTTTCTTACATGAGGCAGCTAAAAAACATAAGATTAGCACTGCGTATCTATTTGGCTCCTATGCCATAGGAACACAGAGAGACTACAGTGATATCGACATAGCTGTTATTATTCCTTCCATAACACAGCCCGACAGATACAGCGAAGAAACCTTCAACATTTTTCATGAGGCACAAGAGTTTAATTCTTTAATTGAAATAGTCTGCTTTAAAGAAGATGAGTTTAATCGAGATGGGGAAAGCATTGTAAAGCATATTAAGAAAGAAGGAGTCAAAATAGAATTTTCCTGATTTGATACCTATCTTTAATTTGTGAATCGGGTTTAAAAAAGAAAACTGCGATCTGGAGAGGATTGCTGAGATAGAATTCGCTGACATCGTGGCAATAACTTTGTCTTTCCTGCCATTGTGCTTGCAGAGATTAAGCACCTCATTTCAATTAAGCGTATCAATGTAAATTGCGTTACCGTTAAAAATTAATCCCGCCCGTCAAATCCAATGTTGTCATAATATCAAACAATCTTTTGACAGATAATCGTACCTATGATAGTATAAGGTCATTAAGAGGAGGGTGGCTATGAATATTTATGAGAAAATAGGGCATCGGATTAAAATATTGAGGGAAAAGACCGCCATGAGCCAGGATATGCTGTCACAGAAGATGGATATATCGCGGCCTGCCGTTTCGCAAATTGAGAGCGGAGAGCGGAAAATTTCCGCAGACGAACTGCAAAAGCTTTCTCAGATTTTCCATGTTGCGGCAGACGATTTGTTGAATCCGACAAAAGAGCCGGAGGTCCATTTACATAAAGGCAAAGAAGAGAAAGCAGCTAAACCACAAATGAGGATTAGCGTGCCGCAAAAGAACCTCCAGAAATTTAAGGAAGTTCTGCTGTATATCCTAAACAAGGTTGGCGCCAAGGAGAACATCGGCGAAACCGTCATTTACAAACTTCTCTATTTTATAGATTTTGACTTTTATGAAAAATATGAAGAACAACTAATCGGAGCTACATACATCAAAAACAAATACGGCCCCACGCCGGTCGAGTTTGTCAAAATCATTGAGAAAATGATTGAAGACAAGGAGATAGAGAAGGTCAAAAGCGAATATTTCAATTTTCCGCAGACCAAGTATTTGCCATGTCGGAAGCCTGACCTGACAAAATTGAAGGCGAACGAAATTGAGGTGATAGACGATGTCCTGAACAGACTTTCAGATATGAATGCCAACCAGATCAGCGCCTATTCCCATAATGATGTTCCCTGGATGACAACGGAAGATGGTGAGGCTATTGAATACGAATCGGTATTTTACCGCACGCTGCCCTATTCCGTGCGTGCCTATGCGGAAGAGAACGGATGAGTGCCTCGTTCTACAGTCCATACGCCGGGACGCTGTTCAAGAAGATATCCCATGTCCCGGAATTTGAAAAGGACCTGAAGAGGCTTAAGCGATTTTCATCGCTCGAAGAGGATTTGCGGATGTTTATAAAGGTTGCTCTCAATGTCTTTCACAAGCAAAACATAGACAGCAGGGCGGTCTTTCACATATCTGATCTTGGCCTGCCCTCGAATGTTTCTATCGGGGGCATCCGTTTCCCGAAAATCTACAAAGCCAAGAAATTCGCCTGTAAGGCGCTGAAAGGGAAGGGTGCTCAATCGGGGATGAGGGTTATCTATGCGTATCATGAAGAAGAGGACTGGATAGAGTTCATTGAGATTTATTATAAAGGTGATAAGGAAAACGAGGATAGGGGGAGAATATTGAGGAATTATAAGAAATAATCTCAAAATTGGAGGAATAATGGATTCTATTGTTCCAATAGAGATGATTAAAAGAAAAATCTATTTTATTCGCGGGCAAAAGGTAATGTCGGACAGCGATCTTGCAGAACTTTATGGCGTCCCGACAAAAACGCTTATACAAGCTGTTAAACGCAACATAAAACGTTTCCCAGCAGATTTCATGTTTCCATTGAAAAATCAAGAAGTTATAAACTTGAGGTCACAATTTGTGACCTCAAGTTTGGGGCATGGAGGCAGAAGATATCTGCCTTATGCCTTCACCGAGCAGGGCGTTGCCATGCTCTCCAGTGTCTTGAACAGTGAAAGAGCGGTAAAGGTCAACATAGAGATTATGCGGACATTTGTTAAGCTCCGCCAGATGCTTGCTTCCAATACACAACTGGCACGTAAGCTTGAAGCCCTTGAAAAGAAATACGATGCTCAATTCAAGCTGGTCTTTGATACCATACGCCAGTTGATGATACCACCGGAGCCAAATCGCCGCGGCATTGGTTTTATGGCAAAATAATGTGGTGGGCACAGCCCACAAGTTGAAGGAAGATAGAAAGGCTGAAGGAGAGGTTCCGCTGGGAAATTTGATAAGGCATACCAACGAATGTGTCAAGAGAATAAGAGGCAAGGGGGTTTCCCTTAAGCAAAACTGGGATTTTGCGTGGGAATTGATTACCGCACATTTAGGAAAAACCTTCCAAGTGTCGTCAATTGTGATAGAAAAGAGACTGGATAAAGATGACATCAAAGAAAATTACAGGATATAATGTCTGTGGCAGGACGGTGAAGGGGAATAAATCAGTCCCCTGTTTCATTATGTACAAGGTTGGTTTACGATTCACTAACTTAACCTATGGGGCATTATGGATGATAAAATAGTCACTTTCAAAATAGATGGTCCAGTAATCAAAGACCCGTATCCACTCCACGAGGTCATTGCCATTCTTGACGATTTCCATTCTATCGTTGATCAATCTTATATTGTCTTGTCTGGAAAAGCGAGGCTAACAAGGGCGGAGAGACTAAATTATAGAATACTAGCTTCTCAACCAATAACCGGATCGTACATTCAAGACCTTCAAATCCTGTATGATATTGC
Organism: Nitrospinota bacterium; assembly: GCA_016207035.1. Lineage (GTDB taxonomy): Bacteria > Nitrospinota > Nitrospinia > UBA9942 > UBA9942 > JACQQJ01. The sequence goes on from JACQQJ010000082.1 coordinate 6,312, forward strand.
TCAACCCCTGCTGCCACTTGCGCCACAGCTAACTTCTTCCGACATCTGGAAGTCTACTAAAGCTGCCTTTGACTTCCTGAAAGCTGTAATAAGCTTACGACGCAACGGAAAGGAGCCTACTCCGTCTGCACCAAACAAGGAAGGAATAATCGTTGTATCTGCAACTGGTTCACAACCTATCACAATTAATCAGAACATCTTCAAGATTGCTGACCGTTCAGAAGACTACTACAAACGCATCACAGGACATATAGAAAAGGGTTGCATTGATCAGATAAGTGCCACAGACTATAAGAAAAAAGGCATCTCGCTGACGGGCGAAGAGAAAGAGCTGTTCAATCCGGAAACCAAACTCGAAGACAATCCGATCGATATTGTTGGCAATATCATTGACTTCAACAAGGAGAAATTCTCTGGCAAGATTCGTGTCTTAGAAGGTCAGCTTGTTCCTGCCAGAGATTACACTTTCGATGTGATTAAAGGACAAGATCCTATTGCATATATTCTTGCTATGACCAAGGAATTTATTTCTATGCGTTGTCTACCCGAAGTAGCTGTACACACAACTGGAGCAAGAGTAATTGCACGCCTGCAATCAATATCAATCAAGGGGTGATAAAGTATGCAGAACTTACTGGAAGAACTAATTCAACTGCTTTCAGAAGATGAGCGTCTTGTTTCTGAGGGGAAGCTTCTGAAAAATAAAGTCGTGGGGAATGCCGTTCTATAATGAGGCGTTAAAGAAAACCAAATTTGAAAATGAATTCAGGGCTTCCTTTTTATAGGATAATATTTATACTAATGGCAATAAATAACTTGATATATATCACAACCCCCTTATA
>JACQQJ010000085.1 GCA_016207035.1 Nitrospinota bacterium
CAGTACTGCCGTTTATATTAAACCTAATTTTATTATGTCATCTGAAATAATAGTATGTACAAATATCAGAGAGACCAGGGTTGCACTACTGGAGAATGGGGTAATTTCAGAGCTTTATATTGAAAGGAAAAAAGATGAAGGAATTGTGGGTAATGTCTACAAAGGTAGAGTTGTAAAGGTTCTCCCTGGGATGCAGGTAGCATTTATAGATATTGGGCTGGAAAAATCAGGGTTCATTTACGTCTCGGATATAAACCTACCTGATAGGATAGAGGAGTATGAAAAGATTGCTGGTGAAGAGGTATCTCTTGAGTATGAAGAGGCAGCAGAGGCAATTGGAGAAAAAATACCAGAAGGTTCGTTTCAGAGGCTTCCTATTGAAGAATTGCTCCAGGAGGGACAGGAGATCCTCGTCCAGGTTTCAAAAGGCCCTATAGGAACTAAGGGTGCGCGGATTACCTCTTATATTGCCCTTCCAGGACGATATCTGGTATTCATGCCTTCTGTAGACCATGTAGGTGTCTCCAGGAGGATTGAAAACGAATCTGAAAGAAAAAGACTTAAAAAACTACTGTTAGAATTAAAACCTCCCGGGTCAGGTTTTATCATACGGACAGCAAGTGAAGGTAAGGATAAGGATGAGTTTATCGCCGATATCGAGTTTCTCATGAAACTCTGGAATGATATAAAACAGAAGACTGAAAAGGTATCTGCCCCGGCTATTATTCACCAGGACCTTAATCTTATATTCAGGGCAATAAGAGATATATTTACAAAAGATGTTGACAGGATGGTTTTAGACTCACATGAAGAATATGAAAATTGTAGTCAATTTGTTAATTCCTATATGCCAGGGTTAAAATCACGAATCGAACTGTATACAGGTAAAGACCCTTTATTTGATGCCTATGGAATTGATATAGAAATAGAGAGGGCCTTAGGCAAAAAGATATGGCTTAAGTCTGGGGGGTATATCATTATAGAACAAACCGAGGCACTGACAGCAATAGATGTAAATACCGGTAAATTTGTTGGAAAAAGGAACCCCGAAGAGACTATTTTAAAAACTAACTTAGAGGCAGTAAAAGAGATTGTCTACCAGCTTCGTTTAAGGAATATAGGGGGATTGATCATTATAGATTTTATTGATATGGAAAAAGAGGAGAGTAAAGAAAAGGTATTCCATGCACTTGAGCAGATACTGAAATCTGACAGATCAAGAACAAAAATAATGAAGATATCAGAATTTGGTCTCGTAGAGATGACAAGGAAAAGGGTCAGAGACTCCTTAAACCGTATCCTCTGTCAGCCATGCCCTTATTGTGAGGGGAGGGGGAATATAAAATCACCGACCACAGTATGTTATGAAATATTTAGAGAGATTCAGAGGGCTATCAATGCATCTCCAAAAAAGAGGAAGGTGCTCATAAATGTCCCGCCAATTGTAGCTGATATGCTGTTTGATGAAGAAAGCCAGTATATAGACGAACTGGAAAAAGATTTAATGATAAAAATAGTGGTAAAGGCAGATTATAATCTCCATCAGGAACAGTATGAGATAACAACCCTGTAATTTTTCATCCAATTAAAACCATTACTGTAACCTCCTCTTTTGTTTTTTCCCTTTCTTTATTAAAGGGTTTTGAGGCTGGTTACACCTCTTTTTTAAAATGGGGTGGATTTTCTTGATCCCACTCCTGCAATATGTTAATTCTAAATTTTACAATATATCTCTGGGGTAAAAAAATTCTTTTCTCCACTCCGATAATCCTCTCCTATCAGGTATCTTGAGCCATCGCAACTGCCTTTTTGAGAAAAAGTCTTGACTGGGTAATATAATAGTATAGTGTAGTAAAATTAACTATACAATTATACACAAGGAGAAAAATGAGCAATCCCTTTCGCCCCGGTAAAGGGATAATGCCACCATATCTCGCAGGCAGGGAGGATGAAATCCTCTGGTTTGAGAAATCCCTAACATCTGCTCTCACCCTTCCGCAAAACCTTGTTCTTTCAGGAATACGTGGAACAGGCAAGACAGTTTTGTTAAGAAAGTTTGATCAATGCCTGGAGACAAATGGAAGCTGTTCGTAGGGGATTTAAAAATCCTCAAGGACGCTTAAATCATCTAAAACTATTTCAGATAACATATTATCTTAAGGAACAGATATAGGTTAAAGTTGCATCAAATTCGGGACAGACTCTTAAATTTATACCTTGAAAACCTAATTTTCAGACTTAACAATGGCACAGATTCGGGATACCGCTCTGGACACGAACTAACTGACTTATGCTCTCTGCTTTCCTCTCAAACTATTCAAAATATCCTCAAAATATTTTTAAAAGCCCTTGCATAGCAAAAAGGAGTTGAAAGGAATCTTTTAATCAAAAGATTTATAAAAGACATCCTTTATTCAAAAGACAATATCCAGATAAACCTTTATTATTCACCTGCCTGCGCCGAGGCTTCGGCAGGCAGGGAGGATTTTAACGCTTTCAAAAATTCAAAACTTCCCTCTGGAATTGCGATGGGTTAAGGAGATAAATCATGCCCCTTTTCTTTTGAAGAAATATAGGCTCTTGGATTGCGGAGGAAAGTAAACTTAAATATTGACAAGTTTACTTTTTAGCTCTAAAGTAAATGTATGTTCAGTTAAGTTTACTTATCTTCCAATGGGAAAACAATGGATATAGAGATATATAAATCAGGGCATTTGGAAAAGGGGTTGAATTACAGTTACTTTGTGCCAGCGCCGATTAACCGGCAATGGGAGTGGAAAGATCCCCAGCTTGGCACATTGCTCGAAAAGGCATCCATCAGTCTGGGCGAACTTAACTCCTTTGCACGTCTCGTCCCCAATATTGATCTGTTTATTCAATTGCATGTTACCAAAGAGGCTGTTATATCAAGCAGAATTGAGGGCACTCAAACCAATATAGATGAGGCATTAATGCCTGAAGAGGAGATAAGCCCTGAAAAGCGGAATGATTGGCTGGAGGTGCGCAATTATTCTGAAGCTATGAAAAGTGCAATAAAAGAATTGGAACATATCCCTCTTTCATCAAGACTGTTATGTAAAACCCATGAAAGACTGCTCTCAAGAGTGAGAGGAGAACATAAAATGCCGGGTGAATTCCGTCGCAGTCAAAATTGGATCGGCGGGGCAAGTCTGAGTGATGCGGTTTTTATTCCGCCTGCGCACACCTATGTCAATGAATTAATGGGAGACCTTGAAAATTTCCTGCACAATGAAAACATACAAGTCCCGGCACTTATACGCACAGGCATTGCCCATTACCAGTTTGAAACCATACATCCGTTTTTAGACGGCAACGGAAGAATAGGTCGGCTTTTGATTACGCTCTATCTGGTAAGCCAAAAAATATTACACCAGCCGTTGCTTTATCTTTCTGTCTTCTTTGAAAAGAACAAAAGCCTGTATTATGACAACCTAACCCGCGTGCGAGAAAAAAACGACCTTGTGCACTGGTTAAAATACTTTTTGACCGGTGTGGATGAAACAGCCCAACAGGCATCCAACACCATCTCTGATATATTGAAACTGAAGGAGCAGATCGAAAATACGGTGCGCGAAGCAGCAGGCAGACGCGCCCATTCAGCGCTCGTCTTACTCACACATCTGTTTAAGGAGCCTTTTATCAATGTTAAGCAGGCAGAGGGAATATGTGACCTGAGCACAAAAGCCGCTAATGATCTGGTAAACATGTTCGTCAAGCAGGGTATCCTGAAGGAGATAAGCGGCAAGACCCGATATCGCTTCTTCCTCTTTGCCCAATATGTGAATTTATTTAAATGAGAAAATAAAAGCGTAAATGATTGAAAAGGTTTATATAAACGACTATATGAGCAACTTCAAACATATGAGCAAAATGCTTGCGTTAAGGCAAAAGTGACAAAATATCTTTGCCACTTCAAATTTGTGCTGCTCTCTTTACAAGAGGAAAGAGATACTGCTGAACGTGCCTTATATCTACATTACAAGCCAGAATGTAATGACCCTGATGTTATACCCTCTGGTCCGGATGTAGATATTAATCCTGACTAATCATTTGGATTTTTGGCGGGGCATAAAACAGTTGATGGGAAAACTGCTGAGCAGTTTTCCCATCCGTCTTCCAATTTATTAGTTTGTAATATGAAAACTGGCTCCCCGGGTAGGACTCGAACCTACAACCCTTCGGTTAACAGCCGAATGCTCTGCCATTGAGCTACTGAGGAATGGTGGCCAACGGGTCATTGATAGCAGAGTGGCTCTTGCCCTGTCAAG
>JACQQJ010000072.1 GCA_016207035.1 Nitrospinota bacterium
TCATATCGCAGAAGGGCTTTTTAAATTGTTTATAAAAAATATTCTTTCAAATGCCTCTCTTAAGACCTTTAAATTAAATATAGAAAAGGTGGAGGATATTTCTCAAGATACTTATGACATCATGGTCCTTTCAAATATCCTTAATGAATTATTTAACGATGATGAGAAAAAAATAATTAAAAGGGTAACTTTTTTAAATACCATTTTAGATAAATTTCTCGCATCAGATGGAAGCTGCATTATTATTGACCCTGCACTCAGAGAGACTACGAGAGAGTGTCTCATGGTAAGGGACAATCTTATAAAAAAGGGTTTTCATATGTATTCTCCCTGTCTTACCGATAACCCCTGCCCTGCCCTTTTAGGTCCAAAGGACTGGTGTCATGAAGATATTCCATGGGAGCCACTTGATATTATTAAAAAATTAAATAAACTGACAGGATTAAGGAAGGATTCCTTAAAGTTCTCTTATCTTATTATAAGAAAAGATAAACTCTCAATATCAGATATCTGTCCAAAAAATTCCTATAAGGTAGTCAGTGAACCCCTGGTCTCCAAAGGTAAGATAGAGTTTTTCATCTGTAATGGCAGAGACAGACGGCTGATAACAAGACTTGATAAAGATAAAACTCCCTTTAATGAACAATTTCAAAAACTCCAGAGGGGGTATATAATCTCATGTGAAGCCCTCGTAGACGAAGGTAAAAGACTCAAGGTTGGCAAAGATACATTAGTATCAGTAGCTCATGGGACAGGGCAAAAGGGTAATAGCTATTGATTATTAATCACGCATCGTTATCTGCATATGTCGTTAGGCTATCCCATATCCTTAAACCTCCTCATTTTTATATTGAGGAGAAGGCCTATAACCATGAAATTTGTAACCAGAGATGACCCACCATAACTCATAAATGGGAGTGGTATCCCTACTATAGGGAATAGGCCTATAGTCATTCCAATATTAAATATTATATGAAATGTAAGCATTGACACTGCACCAGCCGCTATAAGGGACCCTGACCTATTTCTTGCACAGTGTATTACATCAATTCCTTTAACGATAATAATTATATAGAGGATTATGAGGAAAAGGGCTCCTATAAATCCCATCTCTTCAGCAAATACAGAGAATATGAAATCTGTATGCTTCTCTGGAAGGAAATTTAACTGGTTCTGGGTTCCGCTCATAAGCCCCTTGCCAATATATCCACCAGAACCTATAGCTATTTCAGACTGGATTGTATGATAACCACTGCCTAGCGGGTCTATATGAGGATTTAAAAGCGTTAAAATACGGTTCCTCTGATAATCCTTCATAAAGTGCCAAAAAATGGGAAGTGATACTAAAGATAAGATGATTAATATAAAAAGTGATCTGGCATTTATTCCAATAAAAAATGACATAGAAAGGAAGATAAAAAAGAGTATAGCAGCAGTTCCTAAATCAGGTTGTTTTGCTATTAAAATAGCCGGTATCAAGACTATAACAGCAGGGGGGATTAAATCTCTTATTCTATAAGGACCCTTTATCTTTTTATCATCAAAGTACCTTGCAAGTGTTATGATTATAATAATCTTTGCTATCTCTGACGGTTGAAATGTGAACAGGGCAAATGAAAACCATCTCCTTGCCCCTGAAACAGCCTTTCCATATAATGTTACAGCTACAAGTGTTACGATAATAGCAATATAAAAGATATAGGCAAATCTCTCCAGTGAATGGTAATCAACATACAGTATCAGCATCATGCCAGCCAGTCCATAGAATATCCAGTATATCTGTTTTATATATATATAATTTGATTCATGGTTAACTCCCCATCCGCTGCTGTATAGAGCTACAACCCCTACAACGGATACACCAATGGTGAGCCAGAATATTATCCAGTCAAAGTTTGCAATAAGCCGATATTTAAATATATTTTTACTGTCCATTGCACAATAGTTATAGTGGTTAAGAGGTTTTGCCTTTTGACCTTTCCATATAACTCTTCATCAGCTTTCCTGCAATCGGTGCTGCGGCAGTTCCACCATGACCCCCATGCTCCACCAAAACCGATACAGCAATTATAGGGTTCTCAAAAGGGGCAAAGGCTACAAACCAGGCGTGGTCTCTGAATTCGAAAGGTATATCCTCATCACGCCTATCTTCCATCTCTTTCATCTTTATTACCTGGGCTGTACCTGTCTTTCCTGCTACCTCTATATTAGGTATATGAGAAGCCCTTCCAGTCCCCCTCAGGTCATGAACAACCCCGTGGAGTGCCTCTTTGATAATATCAAGATTCTCCTGCCTTACTGCCAATTTTCTCTGTACATCGGGTTTCATCTCTCTCACTAAATTTCCCTCTGTAGTTTCTATTTTAGATACCACCCTCGGTTTTAAGATTGTCCCGCCATTACCAATCGCCGCAATCATGTTCGCCAATTGAATTGGTGTAACAAGGTCAAATCCCTGTCCTATTGATGCAGATATAGTCTCACCAGGTATCCACGGTTCTCCCCTCATCCTCTCTTTCCATTCTGATGTCGGTATCAGCCCGCTTTTCTCTCCCTCCATGTCAATATCAGTCGTATTTCCAAGCCCAAATCCGAAGGCATATCGCGACAATCTATCTATACCCAATCTGAAGCCAACAGTATAAAAAAACACATCACATGATTGTATAAGTGCATTTCTTAAATCCATTCTGCCATGTCCACCCTTCTTCCAGCACCGGTAATTTTTCTTTCCCAATTTAAAATAACCAGGGCAGTCAATTATGGCAGAGGGTGTAATAACATCTTCCTCAAGCCCTGCAGCAGCGGTGACTATCTTAAATACAGAGCCAGGTGGATATTGCCCCTGAATTGCCCTGTTATGCAAAGGTTTATAGACATCTGAAACAAGATTTGACCAATATATTTTTGATATACCCCCTGCAAACAGATTTGGGTCAAAGGATGGTTTACTGACCATTGCGAGAATATTCCCATTTCTGGGGTCAATGGCCACCAGCGCACCATTCTTCCCTTGAAAGAGACCCTCCGCCTCCTTCTGTAACTCAACATCAATCGTAAGATAAAGGTTAAAACCAAAATCTGGCTCAATCCGTTTCAAGACATTCAATTCCCTCCCTGTAGCATCTACCTCAACATACTTACTCCCCCTTTTACCTTTCAGTATAGATTCGTACCTCTTTTCAATCCCATATTGTCCTATAAAGTCACCTAAACGATATTCAGAGTTTTTAAGCCCATCTAATTGTATTTTTGTTATTTCACCAAGGTAACCAAAGATATGAGAGGCTGTTTCTCCATATAAATAATTTCTTATCGGCTCAATATCAAGAAAAACACCCGGAAGGTCTATGATGTGCTCCTCAACAAAGGCTACTTCATCCCAATGTATATCCCTTTTTAGCGTAATTGGCTGGAATTGTGCAGACCTCTCCTTGATTTCCCTTTTAATTTTCTCTCTATCTATTTCAATCTTTGAACTGATTACAGATAAAACCCTGTCCATATCCTTCACATCCTCTGGTGTAAGTGAAAGATTAAAGGAAGGACGGCTATTTATAATCTCATTTTCATTTCTGTCGAATATCTTACCCCTGTATGCCTTTAAAGGAAGTACCCTCATCCTGTTATTTTCAGCCATACTCCTCAGTTCATCAGACCTCACAACCTGAAGATACCATAATCTTAAAATAAGAATTGAAAAAGAGATAATGACAAATATCGTAAATACAAGTATCCTCCCTTTGATAGCCTCAGAAAAATTTCGCTCCTGCCCTGTTATCTTCACCTGAAAATCCCCTTTTGCCACAGAGAAAACAGAAAATGACAGATAGGACACCAGACACCAGAGCACCAGTAAAAAAACTGGTGACTGGTGCGACCCATCCACTGGATGGGTGCCCCGGACTGGTGACCTTTTCTTTGTGTCCTCCCTGTGGTTAAATTTAGCTGCCTATCAATCCGTTCTTGCCTCCTCCTTCCTGCCTCTGAATTCTCTTACATTGTTAAAATGTACTTTATTTAACATGAAAAATATAATTGGGGCAAGGAATGTGTTATAGAGTGACTGAATCAGAAGGTCCTTAAAGAAATCTAATACCTCAATTTCTGAATAGAAAAGCCCTTTTAAAATGAGAATATATATTATACCGTTCATACATGAAGCTATAAAGGTAAACAGACATTGCACAATCACATTTTCACTTAAAATATTTTCCCTTAAACTCCCTATAGAGTAGCCTATGAGAAACTTGGAGAGGGAGTTTATTCCCATCTGTTTAAATGAGAGGGCATCCTGAATAAGCCCAAAAGCAAATCCAATTGTTTCGGCAGTAGTTTTATTTAAGAAAAGTCCAGAGTAAACAGTGATTATGAGAATAAAATCGGGTTTTACACCCCGCACAATGAAAAGGTCTATGACAACAGTTTCCAAAAGAAATATGACTATTATAAGAGCTGTTATGTATAGGAGAAACATTTGGATACAGGATACAGAATTCAGAAACCAGGGTCATAATGAAAAGGCATTATCTATTCTATGTTCTGACTCCTTAATTCTGAATTCTACTCTTTAACCTCAGGTATTTCAAAGGGGCTGACAACCACTAACAATTCCTCCATTGTTGTAAGGTCAGCAGTTGGGATAATTTCCACATGACGGAAAAGACCTATTTTTTTTTCATAGACCTTGCTGATTTTTCCTATTGATAGCCCTTTTTGAAAAACACCACCCAGACCTGACGATATTATCATGTCACCCTCTTTTACATCTGAATTTATTGATAAATATTTCATTTCGCATATACCATTGTGAGCCCCCACCACTATCCCCCTGTCACGGGTCCGTTGTATTATGGCATCCACAGCACTCCTCGGATCAGTTATCAAGAGAACCTTTGAATATTTTGATGTTGATTGAACTATCCTCCCTACTAACCCGTTATAGGTAACTACTGCCATATCTTTCCTTATCCCATTTTTAAATCCCCTGTTTATTATAAATACCTTTGACCAGCCTGTAGAATCGAATCCAACAATATCGGCAGGCAGGAGTTTTGATTCTCTGTCTTGAGTAATAAAATCAGAGAACCTTTCCAATCTCTGGAATTTATTCAGTCTCTCTTTCAAAATATTGTTGAAAAACTTAAGCCTCTCATTATCCTTTTTTAATATCGTATTTTCCTCCTGGGACTTGATTAAAAAAATGTAATTTTTCCACACACGACTTACATTGTTTAACGATTTAGAAACCAGCTCCTGGAATGGTGAAATGATAGTAATAACAATCGATTCGACAAAGGTAGGGGCATACCCGAATTTAATATTGACTGTGAGAAAAAGAAAGGATAATAAGAGAAATGCAGAGACGGTAATTATCCCATGCTTCTTTTTTGATTCGTTTTTTTTTAACACAGAAAAAGTTTAAAGTTTATAAAATTTATAAAGTTCATAAAGTTAAAAAAACTCTCTCCTTTATGAACAGGGAAACTTTCTACCTTATAAACTCTATAACTTTATAACTTTCTTTAAATTGACACCTTCTTTAAAAGTTCCAATTCATCTAAAGCCTTCCCTGTCCCAAGGGCTACAGCAGAGAGAGGGTCTTCAGCTATTATAATAGGTAATCCTGTTTCTTCTCGCAGTATTAAATCAAGTCCTTTAAGCAAAGAACTACCGCCAGCCATTACTATACCTTTATCCACAATATCCGCAGCCAGCTCAGGTGGTGTTCTTTCAAGGCATATCTTAACCGTTTCTACTATTGTCCCTACAGATTCTGCTAATGCCTCTCTAATCTCTTCATCACTTATAATAAGGGTCTTGGGAATTCCTGCCACCAAGTCCCTCCCCTTTATCTCTATTTCCTGCCTCTCTTCCAAAGGATACGCAGACCCTATCTTAATCTTCACCTCCTCCGCTGTCCTCTCGCCGACAAGGAGATTATACTTTCTCTTTATGTAATTGATAATTGCCTCATCCATTTCATCTCCAGCAACCCTGACAGACCTGCTGTAAACAATACCTGAGAGGGAAATCACCGCTACTTCAGTAGTACCGCCGCCTATATCAACTATCATGTTCCCTGTAGGACTTGATATGGGGAGCCCCACGCCTATTGCTGCTGCCATAGGCTCTTCCATGAGATATACCTCCCGTGCACCTGCAGACTCAGCTGAATCCCTCACTGCCCTCTTTTCAACCTGAGTTATACCTGATGGTACACCAATAACAACTCTGGGCCTCACGAGGGTCTTCCTGTTGTGCACCTTTCTTATAAAATATTTTATCATAGCCTCTGTAACCTCAAAATTTGCTATAACCCCATCCCTCATGGGTCTGATGGCTACAATATTTCCTGGTGTTCTCCCCAGCATCTGTTTTGCCTCTGACCCCACTGCCAGTACCTCTTTTGTTTCATTATGAATGGCAACAACAGAAGGCTCTCTTAAAACTATCCCCTTGCCTCTGACAAAAACAACGGTATTGGCTGTTCCCAGATCAACAGCAAGATCACTAGAAAAAAAACCTACAAGAGAATCAAATATCATTGGATAATCTCCTTAAAATACAACTATATTAAAGATAAGAATTTAATATCCCTTTGTCTCTGGGATAAAGTATTTATTCAATTACTTTTATCTCATTTTAGACCTTCTCACTTATTTGACTGAATTGATTATAACACAGGTTGTGCATGTGTCAATACAGACAATCCTTTAAATAATTTTAATTGCTTCATGATTGTGTCTTTCATGTATATTTAACAAAATAGTATTTTCCCCATATCTATTGACAACAGTACCCAAAATCCGATTTAGGATTTTGGGTAAATCGCCAAGTCGCCTGAGAGACAAGTCTGGCAGGTAATTTTGCGACGCAACCGTATATGACCAATACGGTGAGGAGCAAAATTGCCGAAGACGCAGTATTTCAGGATGAATCGGCGATTTCAAATCCCGCTAAAGCGGGATTTGAGCAGTATAATATCCTTGCTGAATATTGAGAATCATGATAAATTTAAAATTATGATAAGAACTGCGATATTAACAATGAGTGATAAAGGCTCGAGGGGTGAACGAATGGATAAGAGTGGTCAGGTTATTAAAGAAATGATAGAAACCCTCCCGGCAGAAATAGTAAGTTACGAAATTATACCAGATGAAAGGGATATCATTAAGGAAAGATTAATTCACCTCTCGGACATGACAAAGGCAGATTTAATAATAACTACCGGCGGGACAGGGCTATCGCCGAGGGATGTAACTCCTGATGTAACTCTTGATATTATTGATAAAGAGGTTCCTGGTATGGCAGAGGCTATGAGGGCAGAAAGCCTCAAAAAAGCCCCCACCTCTATGATCTCAAGGGCTGTAGTTGGCACAAGGGGTGAGACGCTCATAATAAATCTTCCGGGAAGCCCAAAGGCAGTCAGAGAAAATTTGTCAGTCGTTTTACCGGCAATACCTCATGCTATAGAAAAATTAAAGGGTGATCAGAGGGATTGTTCCGAATTAATAGGTAACAACCAATAAATCCCGCACCTTCCATTGTGGTATTGAACCCCGATGGAAAGATATTATTTATACCCATTCGCCCCGCACTTTTGCAAAAGTGCGGGGTTCATCCCCGAAGCAGGCTGCGGGGTATTCTGGGAAGGTGAGGGATAAACATCAGACAGGTGCTTTTTCTCATACCTACGGTAATTCAGGATGGGGATATTAATTACATTTGAAGGGATTGAGGGGTGCGGGAAAACAACACAGTTAAAATTGCTTGGAGATTACCTTTTAAAAAGAGGTTATCCGGTATATGAGACAAGAGAACCAGGCGGGACATTCATCGGAGACCAGATACGAAGGATATTACTGAATCCAGAAAACAAGGGGATAGGTAAGATCACCGAGCTATTTTTATACGAGGCATGCAGGGCACAGCTAATAGTTGAAATTATTTCAAAAAGGTATAGAAACGATAAAGAGGTTATTCTGTGCGATCGTTACACCGATTCAACTATCGTTTACCAGGGATATGGCAGGGGTATTGACATGGGAATCATAGAGGAATTAAACAGGACAGCCTCAAATGGCATAAAACCTGCCATTACATTTCTCCTTGATCTGGATGTAAACACTGGTTTAGAAAGGGCAATGGTTCGCCAGGCCCACCATGAAAAGGTGCAACATACACAGGGTGAGACAGCAGAACAGGAGAATAGATTTGAAGGTGAGGCATTAGAGTTCCATCAAAAGGTAAGAGAGGGTTATCTCAAAATTGCATCAAGGGAACCTGAAAGGATTAAAATAATAGATGCAAAAAAAGGGATAGAAGAAGTGCATAGGGAAATAACTAAAGTTGTAGAAGAAAAATTTAAAAACATGTGAGGAAAAAGGGAGAAGAATTGGAGATGGAGAAAATAAATAATATTTAATTGTTTTTTCTCCCCTTCACCCATTTCTCCATTTTCCCTTGATTGTTATGTCATTTAATAATATTCTTGGTCAGGAGAGGGCAAAAAAGATACTTGAGAATAGCATAGTTCGAGGAACCATCTCCCATGCCTATCTATTTGCAGGCCCTGAAGGGATGGGTAAAAGATTTACTGCCTTTAACTTTGCAAAGGCACTTAATTGTTATACAAATGTTGGGGATTCCTGTGATAATTGTCTGTCTTGCAGAAAGATTGATAGCCTCAATCACCCTGATGTAGGTCTTATCAAACCAGAAGCAAGTAGTGAGCGAAGTGAATCCCGAGGGAGCATCAGGATAGAGGCAATAAGGGAACTTCAAAAGAGGTTATCATTAAAACCGTATGAAGGTAAAAAGAAGGTAGTTATACTTGATGCAGCAGAGGATATGACTACTGGGGCAGCAAATGCCTTCCTTAAGACGCTGGAAGAGCCCCCTGGAGAAACTGTAATAATTATGATAACATCAAACCTGAATTCCCTTCTCCCAACAGTTGCCTCCCGCTGCCAGATAATCAGGTTCAATACCCTTTCACATGAACACATAACAGAGATACTGATTAAAAATTACGGATTCAGAAGAGAACATGCCTCTATTGTATCTTCCCTGTCGAAAGGGAGACTGGGGCGGGCTGTTACCATGGATTATAAGGCGGTCTGTAAATTGCGAAGTGAGGCATTGAAATTGATAATTAATTCCATGAAGGGAGATATAGAATATATTTTTTCAGAATCTAAGAGACTTGCCAGGAAGGGAGAGGTGCTTCCTGAATTTTTAGATTTTATCATCGATCTGCTCAGGGATGCCTTATTAATTCATGAGACCGAGACGAATGATTATATTATACATAAGGATATATATGATGAACTGAGAGGATTTTCTCTGAAACTGAAAAAACAATTCATCATAGATATGTTTGATACAGTTTACAGGACACAAACCCTGTTGAAAAGGAATGTAAACCAGCAACTGGCATTGGATTCTATGATGATGAGCATGGTTGGAGATTACCGATGACAAATCCCCGTCAGAACAATACATCTATCTTCGTAACGGGTATTAAGTTTAAAAATAGTGGTAAGATTTACGATTTTAAATCAAATGGGCTCCATTTACGAGTTGGAGACAGGTGCATAGTAGAGACTGATAGAGGACTGGAATTCGGTATTGTAGCAATTGCCCGCAAAAAGGTTCCCGTTGATTTAATTCAAAGACCCCTTAAGAGTGTTGTGAGGAAGGCTACAGAAGATGATATGAGGCAGGTGGATAAGAATGAGATTTTAGAAAGAGAGGCATTTGCCATGTGTCAGAACAGGATACAGGAGAGGGAGATACCGATGAAACTTGTGAGGGTGGAGTTCAGCTTTGACGCCCAGAAGGCCACATTCTATTTTACTGCTGACGGGAGGGTAGATTTCAGAGAACTGGTAAAAGACCTGGCACACCATTTTAAGATAAAAATTGAGATGAAACAGATAGGTTTACGAGATGAGGCAAAAATACTCGGCGGGTGTGGTCCGTGCGGCAGAAATCTTTGCTGCACATGTTTTTTAAAGGACTTTGAACCTGTATCTATCAAAATGGCGAAGGACCAGAACCTTGCACTTAATCCGGTAAAGATATCCGGGGTATGTGGAAGACTGATGTGCTGCCTTACTTATGAACATGAGACATACAAAGACCTTCAAAAAAAATTACCGAAGACGGGAAATATTGTGGATACGAAGGATGGGAAGGGTAGGATAATTCAGGTCAATATACTTCAGAAAACGGCACTTGTGGAATTGGAGGATGGGAAAAAAATTAATGTTGATTTAAAGGAATTTAGCTAACACTACGATGGGACATAGATGGGCCTTTGGCTCACAAAGGAAATGAAAATTTAGCCACAGAGGTCACAGAGAAATAAACAGATTAAACCGTTTAAACCGTTTAAACCGCTTTTAAAAACTCTGTGTTCTCTGTGGCAAAAGGTATTTGAGATGAAAATAGGTATCATTGGACTGCCATATTCCGGGAAGACTACAGTTTTTAATGCCCTCACAGGTGCAACTGCAAAGATCGGCGGGTTTGGTGCACCAGGAGGTAAACCTCATGTAAGTGTTGTAAAGGTGCCGGACATGAGGATAGAAATACTGGCAAAAATGTTTGAGCCAGAAAAGGTCGCTTATGCCGATCTTACCTTTATGGATGTGTCATTGCCTAAAGGTGAAGCTACTGAGAGGGAGAAAGACACCCTTCAGTCAATAAAGAATGTTGATGCAATAGCCCATGTGATAAGGCTATTTGAGAATGGGAAACCTCCAACCACAAAATCTGATATTCAGAATATTGATTCAGAACTTATGCTCTCAGATCTAACAGTTATAGAGAGCAGGCTGGATAAGATTGAGAAACAGATACGCTTGGGAAAGGGGAAGGGTCTGGATGATGAAAAGAGGATACTTGAGAAATGTAAGGCCTGTCTTGAATCAGAAAATCCTATCCGAACCTTACATCTTTCAGAAGGAGAATCAAAGATTCTCAGGGGATTTCAACTGGTATCCTCAAAACCTATGCTCTTGATACTGAACACAGGGGAGGAATTAATTGGAAAGGAGATTCAAGACCCGGATATAAAAACCTATCTGGCTCAGCCGAATACTGCAGTATTTCAGATCTGCGGTAAGATAGAGATGGAGATTGCACAATTGGAAGAGAAAGAAGCTCACCTGTTCCTAAAAGAACTGGGGATACAAGAACCTGGACTCAATCGCCTCATAAGGGCCTCTTATGACTTACTGGGTTTAATCTCATTTTTTACTGTAGGGGATGATGAGGTGAGGGCATGGACAACAAGAAAAGGGGCGAAGGCAGTTCATGCAGCTGGGGTCATACACTCTGATATAGAAAAGGGTTTTATCAGGGCAGAGGTTATCGGCTATGAAGACCTTATAAAATGCGGCTCCCTTACAGAGGGAAGGAACAGAGGGCTTTTAAGACTGGAGGGTAAGGAATATGAGGTAAGAGATGGGGATATTATAAATTTCAGATTTAATGTGTAATTTTTTTAAGTCACTGAGAAACTTAAATTCCCCTATCCCTCAATCTCTTGAATTTTTCCGTCAATAACGCAGTTATATCTCCAGGAGATTTTTCTCCTATTTTAAAATCATCTACTTCTCTCACCGGTATTATCTCAAAAGTGGTATTCGTTAAGAAACACTCATCTGCAGCTATTAATTCAGCCCTTGAAAATCTCTCTTCTTTACACGGGATACCGCTCTGCTTTGCAATCTGAATAGCAATCTCCCTCGTTACCCCATCAAGCACATTAGGACCTGTGGGAGGTGTAATGAGGACCCCTTTTGAAATAATAAAAATATTGCTTACCGTCCCCTCTGTTATAGTTCCATTCAATTTACCTTTCTCACTACAGGCCTCATCAAGCATTATGCCTTCTATTGCCCCTCTCCTCTTTGCCTCAACTTTTGCAAAAAAATTTGGAAGATAGTAGTTGCATGCCTTCAACGGGCGATGAATATAATCTGGAGACCCTTTTTTAATAGCGGTGACAATTATCTTAATTCCCTTTCTATACCATTCCTCTGGATAGGGTTTGAATTCTTTTGTATATACAACAACAGTTGGAGATTGGCATAGATCAGGGTCAAGCCCTGGCTCCCCCTCCCCCCTTGATACGGTAATCCTTATATATGCATCTTTCAACCCATTAGCCTTTATCGTTTCTTCTATAGCCTCCCTTATTTCCTCATGACTCATTGATATGTTCAAATAGATAGCATCTGCTGACCTGAATAGCCTCTCTATATGCTTGTCAATCATGAACACCTTCCCATGGTAAGACCTCATTGTTTCAAATACCCCACTTCCATAAAGGAATCCATGGTCAAGGACAGAAACCTTTGCCTCATTCCTTGGCAACAATTTCCCATTTACATAAATTAATTTATTATCCATGATAAAACTCCTGAACTCACTAAGTCCTCAAACTCTTTTTCAATACCTCTATTATTGCCCCTGCCTTAAAAAGTGTCTCCTCATACTCCCTTTCAGGGTCGGAGTCTGCAACTATGCCTGCCCCTGCATGAAAATATATCTTACCTTTTTTTATAAGTGCACTCCTTATGATAATATTTAAGTCTGTTATTCCATTATAACCTATATAACCCATAGAACCAGTGTATATACCCCTTCTGGCAGGTTCAAGTTCCTCAATTATCTCCATACACCTGACCTTTGGACACCCTGTTATAGTCCCTCCGGGGAAGCATGCCCTCAGGATATCAACAAATTTGATATTATCCTGTAATTCCCCAATCACCTTTGAGACAATATGCCATACATGGGAATAGGATTCAAGTGTCATCAGCTCATCAACCCTTACAGTGCCATATTTACAAACCCTCCCCAGGTCATTCCTCTCTAAATCAACAAGCATGATATGTTCAGCCCTCTCTTTTTCATTCAGGAGGAGCTCTCTGGAAAGAATAATATCCTCTGACCTATTTTTCCCCCTCGGCCTTGTCCCTGCTATTGGTCTTGTTTCAATTCCCCACCCCATTCCCCTCCTTACTAAGGGGGGGCAAAGGGGGGTAACTTTTATCAGCCTCTCAGGGGATGCACTCACAATAAACATATCCCCAAAATTTATAAAGCCCCCGAATGGGGATGGATTTATATTACTTAGTTGCTTGTAAAACTCCCATGGATCACCTTCAAAATCCCCTTCAAATCTATGAGACAGGTTTGCCTGGAATATATCACCTGCCCTTATATACTCCTTTGCCTTATCTACCATATTTTTAAAATGGTTTTTGGTCATATTTGATTTTAAATTTCTCACCCCTGTCCCTTCGACCCTTCGGGGTTGCTCAGGACAGGCTTCGCTCATGGCAGGCTTCTCCCCTTTTAATTTCGAAAGCAATTCATGTAACCTTTCTATTCCCTGTGTATAATCATCATCCCTTTTCAGGCAGATAATAATCTTTATTAAATTCTCCCTATGGTCAAATACTATAACCTCATCAGTAAATCCAATAAAGATTTCAGGAATCTCAAGGTCGTCAGGGGTAATCCTTTGTATCTTTTCAAAAAGGTGTAATATATCATAACCAAAATACCCTATTGCGCCCCCCCAGAAATGGATAAGATAATTTATCTCCTCAGACCTGGAGCTATCAAGAATTGATTGTAACTGTTCAAGGTGATTTGACTCAAGGCTTCCTTTAACAAAAGGTTCATGAAAAGTACCAAGAAAGGAAAAGGAGGAATTTTCATCCTGAATCCCCCCACTATATAGAAGGAAAGTAAAGGAGAGGTTTCTGTAGAGTCTCTCGTATAGGCTCAAGGGGGTTTCATTCATTACAGGCAAACTTGTAAATATGGGAATGAATGAATTTTTCTCTTTTAATTTATTAAATCTATCAATATCAGGAAATACCTTTGTCACTTAATATCAAATTAAGTCGACGCTAAAGCCTCGCACTACATTCCAGCAATTGCACAGTCTCGTAATGTGAGGCTTTATCCTCGCCGGGGCACCCAAACAAAGTTTGGGTCGTGAAATTCCTGTACATCAAAATAATTTAACTTTATAGTATTATATCCCAAAAATAGACTTTAATTTTTTAAAACCTTTGTAAAACCCGCGTTCTCCTATTGCTGAAATTAATCAGCGAGAAAATTGACACGGAGAGATTGGATATAACAGTTAAAATCAGTAAGTGCTTCTGAAACAGAAAGAGATATTGATGTATCAGCAGATTTCTGTTATATTAGTCTTAATTCTGGTCAACTAAAAAGGAGGTTATATAAAATGAAAACGCTATCGCTTTCGGAGGCAAAGATGAAACTGAGCAGCCTGGTGGATTCTGTCTACAAAACCGATGAGGAGGTCATTATTACAAAAAATGGCTCTCCTGCCGCCGTATTGGTCAGCCCTGATGAATTTGAGGGGTGGAAGGAGACAGTCGCTATACGCTCTGATGCCGAATTTATAGATGAGATTAAAAAAGGATTGTCGGCTTTGAAGAAGGGCAAAGCAAGGCTTTATACTCTCGAGGAGCTGTTCAGATAAATGAACATTCGCAGACTGAAACTGCCTGATGAGACAGCGGAATTAGTCCGCGCACTCCACCCATATATAAAACGAAAGATTAATGCCGCTTTGCAGGCTATTTTAAATGACCCTCAGTCAGGCAAGGCTTTGAAGGATGAACTTGAAGGGCTGCATAGCTTTAAAGTCGGAAAATTTCGGGTGATTTATAAAACTGCAACAGACAAGGGTATTATTGAAATTGTAGCCATCGGATCCAGAAAGACTATATATGAAGCAACCCTGAGGCTCTTGAAAAAAGAAAAATGAAAAGAATATATTGGAGTATATCGGTGAAGAGACCATAAGACCGCCTCCTCTCAAACCTCAAATTGCGCCGAATATCAAGGATACAGTATTCGGTGATTATATTCCTTTTGTAGATGTCTCTCAAAGCAAGAATTGAGCCATATTCAATGAACTCCTCTGGGGTCATTGAATATTTTTTAGAAAGTTTCTTTACAGTTTTTATATCACCCATATAAGCCTCCTTTTTAGACAATGACTTAATCTCTATTTTACTCTTTAATCAA
>JACQQJ010000084.1 GCA_016207035.1 Nitrospinota bacterium
CCTAATCCGAACAAGTCGGAAAAGAATAAAAGCCACAAAGGACACGAAGGCCATGAAGGATTATATCTTTTTTTAGCAATTACAATTACTTTCTTCGTGTTCTTCGTGCCCTTCGTGTTTTATCCTACCAAGTTCAACTTTTTTACGAAAGAACCAAAATTTCTTTATCTATTGTAATATCAATTTCTATTATTTTTAGAAGATAATCTCTGAAAACCCTTATCAATATATCTTTTCAGATTCACAGAGATGACAATCATCTTTTGTATATTTCTCCACAGAAATACAATCCATATGAACAAATTTCGATGTAACATCCTATTGACACCTTTAATATTAAGTAGTATATTATTATTGAGCCGTTGAGAGTTTGGGCAGACAAGGAAAAAAAGTAATTAAAACTTGTATTAAGTCCCAAAGGGAAGCGAGACAGGCTTAAATGGCTCAAGACCCCGAACTTTGGAGTATAGTTTCTGCAAATCAGGTTTGTAAGGTTCGGGGTCATTCTTTTTATAATTACCTATCCATACATTTAAAAAACACGCAAAAATAATACGACCAATAAAACTAAATTTAAAAATATCTTTATTAATTATGCCTTATTTTATGTATCAGTAATTGTTTATTTATCTCAAATAAATTATTATGATATCGCATTTTTACCCTCGAGTTTGATAATAGCTGGTTTAATAACTCTTGCCTCCTCTTCATTAATTATTGCATAAGATGCTATAATTAAAAGGTCACCTATGGATACAAGACGGGCAGCAGCACCATTTACACTTATAATTCCACTTCCCGATTCACCTTCTATAACATAGGTCTCAAATCTTTTTCCATTATTTATATCATAGACATGAACCTGCTCAAAGGGTAAAATATCTGCTAATTTTAAAAGTTTATTGTCTATCTCGATGCTCCCTTCATAATTAATATTTGCATCTGTCACTCTTCCCTGGTGAATTTTTGACTTAAGCATTATTCTCTTCATTTGACCTCCACTATACAATTATCTATGAGACGCTTACCACCAATCCTTACTGCCATCGCTACAAGTACCCGCGTATCAACTATTTTTATATCTTCCAGTGTTTCAGGATTGCAAAGGGATATGTAATCTATCTCTATTCCATCTCCTTTTTTTATAATCCGTTCCATCTCACTTATTATTTTCTGTGCATTCATCTCACCACTTTTTACCATTTCTCTCGAGACTTTAAGTGCCCTGTTGAGAGAGGTAGCAGATACCCTCTCCTCCCTACCCAAATAAACATTTCTTGAACTCATTGCAAGTCCATCGTCATCCCTTACAATAGGAATACCAAAAATCTCAATGTCTAAATTCAAATCTCGTACCATACTTTTTATGACTAACATCTGCTGATAATCTTTTTCCCCAAAATATGCCCTGTGAGGCATAACAATATTAAAGAGCTTTAATACTACTGTGGCTACTCCCTTGAAATGACCAGGCCTGAATCTTCCACAGAGGAGATCTGTAATACCTTCCACATTTACAAAGGTCTTATATCCCTCTGGATATATCTCATCTGTTGATGGTAAAAATAAAATATCCACACCGCTATCGGTGGCTATTACCTTGTCTTTCTCAATATACCTTGGATATCTATTATAATCCTCTCCTGGGGCAAACTGTTTTGGATTTACAAATATTGAAAGTATTACAGTATTATTACTCCTCGCCCTCTCTATAAGATGCACATGCCCTTTATGAAGAGCGCCCATGGTTGGAACAAAACCAATGCTATTGTTTCTGCTCCTTAAATTCATGGAGGCCTGGTGCATTTCTTTAATTGAAGTGATTATTTTCATACGAAAAATACCCTTTAGCCACAGAGAACAAAGAGGATTCAGAGAAAATATTTAACTTCTTAAATCTCTGTGTCCTCTGTGGCTAAGATTTTCATTTTCCTTTCATGCATAAGAGATTTAAATCTTTGTTCCCTTTATGATAGGTCGTAGATGCCCCTTTTCCATAAAATAACTGTGGTCCTCCCCTGGAAAATCACCGACTACTACATCCTTTATATATTCCTTAACAGCATTTTTAATAATCTCATTTACCTCTATGTATCTTTTAATAAATCGAGGCTTAAATTCATCTGACAATCCAATAAGGTCATGTATAACCATGATCTGCCCGTCACAAAACGGTCCAGCACCTATCCCTATAGTAGGTATTTTCAATATTTTGCTGATTTCCTTCGCCAGCTCAAGGGGAATTCCCTCAAGGACAATTGAGAATACCCCCGCATCCTCTAAAGCCTTCGCATCCTCAATTATCTCTTTTGCCTGAAATGGTTTTCTCCCCTGTACCTTATACCCTCCGAATTTATGGATTGACTGTGGTGTAAGACCTATATGCCCCATGACAGGTATCCCAATCTCGACTATAGCAGCTACTGTCTCCTGCATTACTACTCCGCCTTCCAATTTTATAGCCTCTGCCCCACCCTCTTTTATCAGTCTCCCGGCATTTTCCAGTGCATCTTCAATTGAAACCTGATACGACATAAAAGGCATATCCGCTATTAAAAGTGACCTCTTTATCCCTTTTTTAACTGCCTTTGTATGGTGTATCATATCTTCAACAGTCACTGGCAGTGTATTATCATAGCCAAGGATAGTCATACCAAGAGAATCTCCAACCAAAATAATATCAACCCCTGCCTCATCAAGAAGTTTTGCAAATGGATAGTCATAGGCAGTAAGGGCAGTTATTTTTTTCCCCTCTGTCTTCATTTTCTGTATCTCAACAATTGTTAACTTATCCTTTTCCATTTTCCTCTCCTCCAAATTAATAATAAATCTTTAACTGCTTGTCCCCTCAAAGAATAAAAAAACCTGATAAGCCACAGAGAACACAGAGGTTACAGAGAAAGACAAAATTAATTACTCATTAGGAAACCAGGAATATTATTTTATCTGAATCTATCTGGAACAAGTTTCATGGCTTTCTTAATAAAAAGTAATTTAATATTTCCTCTATGTTCTCTGCGAACTCTGTGGCTAAATTTTAATAATTTCATATAAATAAAAAAGCCTTCTGAACTGGTTCAGAAGGCTTTACTGAAGGTTAAACATTCACTTTGACTCAGAGCTCTTAATTAAATCTTAAGTCTCCTGTCACAAACCAATGAAATATTACGAAAATCCCTTCCGTCCCGGTCCAGTCAAGTGGATCCAAGCGGTAAACCCCAAACTATACTATTGTGCGGGGTGAATAATACTCTGTACCCTTTTTGTGAGACAAAATCTTTTTGATCAAATCCTCTAAATCCCCTTTCTTTTCAACAAAATCAATCTCATTCGTGTTAACAATTAAGAGCGGTGATTGGGTATAATGAAAAAAATAGTTATTAAATGCCTTATTTACCTCGTCGAGGTATTCATCTGTTATATCTTTTTCAAAATTCCTCCCCCTGAGCTTTATTCTTTTCTTTAATGTATCCATATCAGCCTGAAGGTATATCAATAAATCTGGACTGATAACTTTATGTTTTAAAACAGAATAAATATCCTCATACAGCCTTATTTCATCCCCTTTTAGATTAATATACGCAAATATTCTGTTCCTGTCAAATATATAATCAGTAATTGTCACCCTGTTAAACAGATTGTGCTGATAGAGTTTCTTCTGTTGCCTGTATCTGTTCAATAAGAAAAAAATCTCAGTTTGAAAGACATACTTCTCCTTTTCTCTATAAAAACCCTCAAGAAATGGATTATCTTCTCCTGAATCATTTTCTAAGTCTAAGAGTATATCTCCATTGAGATATTCGCCCAGTAATCTTGCAAGGCTCGTCTTTCCAACCCCTATAGGACCTTCAATAGCAACATACCATGCTCTATCCAATTTCATATTTTTATATCAGAGGATTCGTTATCAGATACAGGGAATCCATAATCATTTTTCCTCTCATCCATTTCAAATTTTCTATAATCTACTTGCAGATGCACTACCTTTTGATCTGACCCAAGTTCAAATAATAAATTCCTGACAGATTTTTTAATAGTAGGATGGATAATGGAACCATCTATCTCAGTGAAAGGTTCGAGGACAAATCTCCTCTCATGCATCCTCGGATGAGGGATGATTAATTCTTTCTCATTTATTATGAGGTTATTGAAAAGGAGGATATCAAAGTCTAATATTCTCGGTCCATATCTGACACCCCTTTTCCTTCCAATCTTTTTTTCCAGACCCTGGAGGGCATTAAGGAGGGAGTAGGGAGTTAAATCAGTCTCTATTTTTATAACACAATTTACAAACCAATTTTGCTCACGATAACCAATTGGTTCAGATTTATAAAAGGATGAAACAGAAACTATTTTATCTCCAGCTATCTCTTCAACCCCCTTTATTCCCCTCATACAATTACCTATTGAATCGCCAATATTAGACCCTATACTTATGTAGACAACAGACATAGAAACAGAGAAGTTAGAATCCAGAAGTTTTTACTCTGGATTCTGACTTCTAACTTATGATTTCTGATTTTTAAAATTCAAGCCCCATCTCTGATAATCTCTTCCTTACCTCTTCCATAACCCTCTTTTCCTCTTTTTCGCCATTGGCAACAAATGTAGCAGAAAGCCTGATATAATGCCCTGCATCATCCCATGGGACAGTAGAGATTAATTTTTCAGTTATCAGATATTCAGAGAAATCCTCTGCCAACTTAAACCTCTTTCCACCTCTTATACCCTTTGGTGCCCTTACATATAAATAAAAGGAACCCCCTGGCATTCTGGCATTAAAACCCACAGAATTGAATACATCAACCATCATCATGAGTCTCCTCTTATACTTTTCACAGATAGCATCGGTAATTTCTGTGTGTTCCAATGCATATATACCGGATTTCTGTATTGCTATAAATTGCCCTGAATCAAAATTGTCCTTTACATACCCGAATCCGCTCAATACAAGGGGATTGCCAGCTACAAATCCCAGTCGCCAGCCTGTCATGTTAAATGCCTTTGACAGAGAATGTATTTCTACCCCTACATCTTTAGCACCCGGGATAGAGAGAAAGCTCAAGGGCCTTCCATGGTAATGCAATGCAGCATATGCAGCGTCCTGTACAACAATAACCCTGTTTTCCTTTGCAAACCTTACAACCCCTTCATAAAATCCCCTTGTTGCAACTGCACCAGTAGGATTATTTGGATAGTTCAGATAAAGAAGCTTTGCCCTCTTTTTAATATCACCTGGTATTGATTCAAGGTCAGGAAGGAATCCATTTTCTTCTTTTAATGGCATCCTGTATACCTCTCCATCGTACCATAGTGTATGAGTGGCAAGCACAGGATACCCCGGGACAGTCATCAGGGTAGTATCCCCTCTATTAATATATATGGCAGGAAACATTGAAAGTGCGGATTTAGAACCTATGGAGTGAAGCACCTCATTCACCGGGTCTATATCAGAAACACTATATACCCTCTCCATATACCTTGCAGCCGCATCCTTGAACTCCTGTATACCGTTATCAGCATATCCCCTGTTTTCTGGTTTTGTACACTCCACCTGCATTGTCTTAACCACCCCTGGAAATGCCATTTCATCTGGCTCTCCTACACCCAGGTCTATAAGTTCAACACCGGGATTTCTTCCCCTTGCTGCCCTTTTTGCCCTCTTAATTTTTTCAAATTTATATATCTCTTTACCTTTACCAAAATTCTCCCCCCCGAGTCTTTCAGCAAAGAGGGACTGAATATAGTTCTCCTCGACCATTAAACCCCCCCCTTAATTCCCTTTTTCTTTAATTTTTCTATAAGTGTAGTTCTCTTAATACCAAGTAAGCTGGCAGCCCTGGCTTTATTCCATTCTGTCTTCTCCAGTGCCTTGAGTATAAGCATATTTTCAAAGTCTTCAACCATCTGGTTGAGATTAATCCCCCTGTCAAGGCTATGATCAGGCAATAGAGATGAATCTTCTATCGTTGCATTGTCAGATATAATGAGTTTCTCATCCTCTGTAATTGAAATAGTCCTTCCATTCCAGTTCTGCTGTTTTTCTGGCAAATCTGCAGGCTGGGCAATCCCTTTGCCTTTCAGTATAACAATCCGCTCAATTGTATTTTCCAGTTCTCTTACATTTCCCGGCCATCGGTATTCCATCAGACACCTCATTGCCTCATCTGAAAATCCCTCAACCTTCTTATTTTTTATGCGATTGAATTTTGATAAAAAATGACCTGCCAAAATTGGAATATCTAATTTTCTCTCTCTCAAAGGTGGGATTAAAATGGGGATTACATTCAACCGATAATACAGGTCCTCCCTGAATTTATTACATTCAACTGCCTTTTCTAAGTCCCTGTGAGTGGCAGCAATAACTCTTACATTAACCTTCTGCGTCCTTACACCCCCTACCCTTTCAAACTCCTGCTCCTGAAGAACCCTTAACAGCTTCACCTGAAGAGAAGGGCTCATATCACCTATCTCATCTAAAAATATAGTGCCGCCATCTGCAAGCTCAAACTTACCTACCCTCGTCCTTATGGCCCCTGTAAACGAACCCTTCTCATGACCGAACAGTTCACTCTCAAGAAGCTCCTCAGGGATTGCACCACAATTTACAGGTATTAAAGATTTATCTGCCCTGTTGCTATTAAAATGTATTGCCCGTGCTATCAATTCCTTTCCAGTCCCGCTCTCGCCAAGAATCAGTGCGGTACTGTTATCATTCAGTATCTTCTCTACAAGGGACAAAACATCCTTTATCTCTTTACTTCCCCCTATAATGCCATTAAAGATAGGTTTAACAGATGGCATATAAAAATTTTTTAACATACCTTTATACATAAAGTCAAAAGAAATAACTCAGATACCTCCAGCAAAGCTGGAGGTATCTGAATAGCTTTTAAATTATATCTCATGCAATGTAATATGCAAATAAAAGTTATCTCCTTATTTTTTGAGAGGTTAAAAATACATATGATAAATATGATAAATTTTCCTTGACACTCCGCATAAGCCCTACTATAATTTTTCAAAAATTGCATGCAGACATAAAAAATAAGGTTAGAAGGAATTGCGAAACAGCAGCAAGAGGGACGAAGCGTATTCAGTAGTCCACAGGGGACAGTCAGAAAAATAGTGGAATGCAACGGAGAATAGGTACTTTAACTATAGAAATTGGAGGTGTTTCATGAAATTCAAACTCTTTCTGAAAGAAATCACCCGAGAGATGATTGATTCCGGTCGCATCAGCACACCGGCTGGCGAAGGATGGAGCGGTAATGTCTGGTCGAAGGAGTGCTGCGTCATCAACTTCATGCACCAGCGGCCTGGCACTGAGGTCGTCTTACCCTTGCACGGGGCAATGCTAATGCGGGCCGAGCCCGACGGAGGGCTGGTTTGGTCACCATCGACTAACGCCGTCTACAAGGTGGACGGTGAGGCGTACCGTGTCATGCGCGATCTCGATTCCGGCTACAGCGAGCGTGAGGTGGCGAAACGGAACAAAGTGAGACTTCGCGCGGTGAAACGATTGCTTGCCGAGGTGAACACGGCATTGAAGCGATGACTGCGGGGAACAGGCCTTGCGCACCGCTGTTCGTAACGGTCAACCTCACGACACGGTGCAACCTTAACTGTGTGTATTGCTACATGCAGCCGATGTCCGGGGTCGGTATGACTCGGCAGGATTTCGAGCGAATCATCGACGAGCTTGCCGACGTGGGCGTCTTCCTTGTGACGCTGAGCGGCGGTGAGCCTTTCTTGCACCCGAACTTCCCCGACCTGTTCCGTTATGCCCATAAGCGATTTGCCCATGTCATGACGCTGACCAATGGCACTGCGATGCGGAATTGCCATATGAAGGCGATTCAACAGGTCCTTGACGACAAGGGTGCGGTGACAATCCAAGTATCTCTGGACTCCGTTGACGCTCATGTGAACGAACTCACCCGGGCTCCGTCCCAACGGACGCTGCGCACTATTAAACAACTAACTGCAATAGGATGCCATGTGATTGTTGCCGTCGTGGTGACGCGTCACAATGTTGCCACAGTCATCCCTACCATTGATGCCCTTTCCGCCCATACGCGCTGGTTCCACCTCATGACGGTGCAGGATATACGCGCCAAGCAAGGTATAGAGCATGAGCTTGAAGCGGAGAGAGGAATACGGGCCTCGCTGTGGACCAAGTTGCGTGCCCTCGCGAACGCACGCGACTTGGCTATCAACTTACCGGCTACAGACTGCGACCCAGGGTGTGCCACCGGCGCGCCATGCATGGCGGGGTTCTCAACCCTTGTCGTCGACCCGGATCTCAATGTCCGCCCGTGTGACCGACTAACCGACATCGTCCTCGGCAATCTGGGCAACACAACCATATCCGAGGTCTGGAACAGCACAAATACGCTCGCCTTTATCCGAAGCTCCGAACCAGTATGTCGATCAGCGCTTCGCCTGGGAACGCCGCTGCCCACTTCTAATTAGCCCGACTTCCGCAGTTTAGTGTTAAATTTTCAAATTTTTAAGGCTGGATAGCCTGAAGATCCCTTTTATTTCCGCATCTGTTCTTTAAGAAGTGGATGTAGTGAAGACTACCCCCTTGATTCTCCTATCCCAAGTAATAATGTATTTACACAGGAGGCAAAGGGGTGTATTTAAGGCGTTGTTGTCGTAAAAAAGGTGGAGAGGAATATGAGTCTTGGGTGCTGGTGGAATCATTGCGGACTGCATGGGGTCCTCGTCAGAGGACTGTTGCTACGATTGGCAAACTTCCCGGATTGGATAAAGAGGAGCGGATTGGATGGGAAGATATAGGACGGATACTTGATGGGAAGCCAAGGCCTGAGCCAGATTTATTTAAAGAGGAAGAAGATATTCCCTTATTGGCTACAGTCAACATAAGAGGGATTCAAGTAGAGAGGTTACGGCATTTTGGGGATGTTTATCTTGGATTTGCCCTTTGGAAGCAATTGGGATTGGAGGGATTCTGTAAGGAGCATATTCCCTCTGGCAGGGAAGATGTTCCATGGTCTATCATGGCATGTATTTTAGTATTGGCTCGTTTTGTTCTCCCTCATCGGAACTACAGATTGCGGAGTCATGGTATGAGAGGCCTGGCGGAAGTTCAGGATTAGCAGACAAACTAACAACCATGAACAGAAAGAAAATGCAGCTATGAAATGAAAATGTTGCCCCTGAAAGAGGCAATCAGTGGTATGGAGTTGTTTAAGAAAAGGGATTCAAAAGGCATTTATGAAGTTAGTTTTTTGAGATTTTCTGCCTTATCCATTAAAAAACCAATTAAA
>JACQQJ010000086.1 GCA_016207035.1 Nitrospinota bacterium
ATTATTTTGAATTTTTTTTTGAGTCCTTCGAGTTCTTCGTGGCGATTTATTCCCTTTCCTATTTTTTCGGGTTAGGAATTATATTGAGTAAGTCCTCTATCTTTATCTTCCTCTCCTCACCCGTAGAAATCTCTTTAACCATGGCCTCTCCTTCCTTTATATCACCTGTCCCCATTAAGATTATCTTATGTATATTCATCTTCTCTGCAAATTCAAGAGAATCAGAAAACCCCCTTTTCATTATATCCCTTGCCACATTGTAACCCCTTTCCCTCAGCCTGCGGGAAATTTCAAGGGCTGCCCTTTTATCATCTCTAAAATCAATGACAAGATAGTCAATCATAAAATCCCTCTTTTGTTTACCGTCTTTTTCTATGGCATCAATAACCCTGTTTATATCTACAGCAAACCCTGTTGCCGGTATATTTGCACCGAATCTCGCAAGGAGATTATCATATCTCCCGCCGCCACAAACCTCTACCCCCAACCCCTTTATAAATCCCTCAAATATAATGCCGGTATAATATCCAAAACCCCGTATTTCACCAAGATCAATCAATACTGAATCATTAACACCATGAATGGTGAGCATTGTATAGACACTCTCTAAATTATCTATTGCCCCTAAAGATACGGGATTATCAGCAATCTCCCTTGCCCTGTCAATAACCTCTCTCCTGCCAAATAGGGTTGGGATATTTTTAATCCTCTCTTTTTTTTCAGGTTTGATATTACACCTGTTCAATACCTCTTCAAGTCCAGTGGTATCCTTCTTTTGTATCTTCAGTTTTATCTCTTCCTTATAATTCTCATCAAGACCGGTATCAGATAGCATACCCCTGAAAAATTCTACCTGACCTATAGCCACTTTAAACCCCTCCACTCCTAGTTCTTTCATACATTCTATTGCAATTGCAATCGTCTCCGCATCCGCCTCTGGAGAATCAAGACCTATCAGCTCAATTCCAGCCTGATATAATTCCTGTCTTTCACCTCTGCCTGGGTCAGCACCCCTGAACACACTTCCACAATAACACAGCCTTAATGGTTTTGGTGAATCTCTCAGCAAGGTTGCAGCAGTTCGGGCAATCTGGGTGGTAATATCGGGACGGAGCGCAAGGAGTCTTCCTGTACTCCTCTCAGTAAATTTAAATACCCTGTTTGTTGAATCTCCATTTATCCCTGTGGAGAAGGTATCAAGATATTCAAATACAGGGGTGATTATCTCCTGAAATCCCCAGCGAAAAAAGACCTTTAAGATACTTTCTTCAATCCATCTCTTTCTCGCAGATTGGCTGTATAGATAGGTTCTGAGTCCTTTTGGAATCTCCATAGAGATACAGTATATATAAAAAACTTAAAAAATAAAATATCAAAATTCTTGCTGCTAATTGCTCTCTTTGATATTGTCGGCAGTGATAGGTTTTTTTGCCAGGTGTAAAACAATAAAATGATTTCTCCAACAGCCTCATTCCTGACATTACCTCTCTATTCTCCAAAAAATTGACAGGGCAGTCCAGCTATGTTATAAAAATGACATGTCTTTTATCTTTTAATGTCCCTTTTTAGAGCCTCTATACCGCCTTTTTTAAAACTGAATAAATTTCATTATGGTAAACATCTCTTTAATCATTAGATTTGTAATCCTGACAGTCCTTCTTATCATTTCAGCCTTCTTTTCTGCATGTGAGATAGCATTTTTTTCTCTTACAAAGGTAAGGATAGATACTATGAAGGAGAAAGGAAAAAGGGGTGCAGACATTGTTGCAAATCTCTTAGAAAAGCCAAGGCAACTCCTTATAACTATCTATTTAGGTAACGATCTCATCAATGTAGCCATTTCAGCCATAGTTGCCTCTGTAAGCATTCATATATTTGGAGAAAGAGGTATCTCAATTGCCATTGGTTCAGGAACATTTTTACTCCTCATCTTTGGCGACATAACACCAAAAACCTTTGCAATCAAAAATAATGAGAGGGTAGCACTTTTTTCAGCCTATCCCCTTAAAACCTTTTCAATTCTTATCTCTCCAATTCAAAGAGTTTTTACTGCTATTGCAAATAGGGCTATTATTCTTTTCGGAGGGAAGGGATTGGATGAAGAATACAAAATTACCGAGGATGAAATAAGGACAATGATAAATGTTGGGGAGGATGAGGGTGCTATTGAATTAGAGGAGAAGAAGATGATTGAGAGTGTATTTGATCTTGGTGATACAAAGGTCATGGATATTATGACCACGAGAGAAGATATATTTTCCATTGAAGTCAGCTCTGACCTCAGAAATGTGATATCAAGGATTAAGAGTTCTTCATACTCCCGAATACCTGTCTATGAAGGGAATATTGACAACATAATCGGGATTCTCTATTCTAAAGACCTTATGAAATATACCTATAGTGGACAGGAGATATTACCCCGCTTGAAAGAGATACTTCATCCCCCCTTTATTGTCCCGGCCAAGAAAAAGGTTAATGAACTCCTCAAGGATTTTCGGAAGCGGAAGGTCCATTTGGCAATTGTTCTCGATGAATATATTAATTCAACAGGTTCAAAGTGCAGGGTGGCAGGTCTTGTAACAATGGATGATATACTTACAGAATTGGTAGTTGGGATTTAATGGATATAGTTACGATAATAATTATTGTTATTCTGTGTCTTTTATCAGAGGGGTTTTTTGCTGGCTCTGAAATAGCCCTCGTGTCTGCAAACAGAATTAGAATTAAGCATGAGGCAGAATCAGGTTCGAGTTTTGCAAAGGCTATAGAATCCTTCCTGTCAGCACCAGAGAAGTTATTCGGAACCTGCTCCCTCGGAATAAACCTTTCTGTAGTTGTTGGCACCTCTGTGGTAACCAGCATTTTAGTTGCACGATATGGGGATATAGGGGATTTTTATGCCACCCTCTTGATGGGCCCCATGAGCATACTCCTTGCCGAGATAATACCAAAGAGTATCTTCCAGCATAGGGCTGATTTTTTTGCCAGGGTGTCTGTATACCCTCTCAAAGGTGCAATGTTTGTCTTATATCCATTCATTACAGCTACCTCGTATATTACAAAAGTTATCCTGAGCACTTTTCCTGGTGAAGTTGAATTCAAAGGACACTTTATAACCCGGGAAGAGATCAGACATTTACTTCGGATAGGTGAAAAGAGACTTGGTCTTGATATAGAAGAGAGGAAAATAATACATAAGATATTTAGTTTCAGAGATATAACTGTGGAGGAATGTATGGTTCCCCTTATAAATCTTGTAGCCCTTGAGGAAAACTCAACCCTTGATATAGCAAAGATAAGGGTGGCGGGAACAAATTATTCCCGTATCCCTGTCTTTAAAGAGAAGATATATAATATCTATGGAATACTGAATGCCTTTGACCTCTTAAGGTCATCGGAAGATAACACCCTGAAAACGCTGATAAAACCCGCTTACTATGTGCCCAAATCAAAGAAGATAAGTGAGCTTCTAAAAGAACTTCAGGGGTTAGGTATTCAAATGGCGGTAGTAGTGGATGAATACGGCGGGACAATAGGAATAGTAACAATTGAGGATATGCTTGAGGAGATTGTAGGCGAGATTGAAGATGAATA
Organism: Nitrospinota bacterium; assembly: GCA_016207035.1. Lineage (GTDB taxonomy): Bacteria > Nitrospinota > Nitrospinia > UBA9942 > UBA9942 > JACQQJ01. Next base: position 3,595 of record JACQQJ010000086.1, read on the forward strand.
TGATACTGGTGAGAGACTCTATGAAAAACGCTCAGATAGTACATTTGTAATACATGCACAAATGGAGATTGATGCCATAAATGAACAACTATCTATCAAGATAGCCACAGGAGATTACGAAACACTTGGAGGGTTTTTACTGTTCCATTTTCAACGGATCCCAAAAATAGGTGACAGTATAGAATACAATGGTCTTGTTTTTAAGATTATAGAGTCGGATAATAAAAGTATAAGGAGAGTTGAGATAACACGAAGAATAGCTAATGGCTCACAATAAACCTTAAAAGTATGAGTTATAGGTCATTTGGAAACATCAATGGATTAAGTCCATACGATATAAAGAGGATAGAAAATATCTATCGCAGGAGAATACCGCCTCATGATGTTATTACCCATGAATTGGCACGATACATGACAGAACTATCCTTCGAAATCAGGAGACAGATAGGCGTTCTTGTTGATCGAAAGGGGAAGATAGATTTTGTAATTATAGGTAATCACAACGAAATAGTTATCCCTGACCTTTCAACTTACAGGATATGGATGGGAAGATTGAGGGGGCTTAGGTGTATCCACACCCACCTGAATGGAGAACCACTTACAAGGGATGACCTTACTGACCTTGCCTTCTTAAGGCTCGATCTGATGGCTGCTATAGAGGTAAGAGAGGATGGATTGCCAGGCAGGATATATACAGCCCACCTGCTCCCTGAAAATAATGAAGGCAAAATGTGGGAGATTATTCCTCCTGTGTATTTGAGCAATTATAAACTCGATGCCCTCTCACTGATAAAAACAGTCGAGGATGAGTTATACAAGAGACAGAGGTTAAGGACTGTAAAAGAGAAGGACAGGGCAATACTGGTTAGTGTAACAACATTGAGAAGGGAGACTGCAGAGAGATCTCTGGAGGAATTGAAGGAGCTGGCAAGGACTGATGATATAGAGGTGATAGATTCGGTTATTATCAGACCCCGTCAGATAAACCCTAAATATCTCATGGGCGAGGGGCAGTTAAAGGAGTTAATTATAAAGGGCTTACAGCTCGGTGCAGATATTATACTCTTCAATGAAGAATTGTCGCCCACCCAGCTCAGGGAAATAGCTGACTATACTGAAATGCATATAATGGACAGGACTCAGCTTATACTGAATATATTTGGTCGCAGGGCTTTCAGCCGTGATGGAAAGGTGAAGGTAGAGCTTGCAAGACTTAAGTATATCCTCCCCCGTCTATCAGCCAAAGATGATGCCCTTTCGAGAATAAGGGGAGGTATCGGTGTGAAGGGCCCAGGTGAGACAAAACTTGAAATAGGAAGGAGACGGATAAGGGAGAAGATCGTCCATCTTGAAAAGGAGCTGAAATCACTTGCCAGAGAGAGGATGGTAAGAAAGTCATTGAGGCTAAAGACAGGTATGCCGATTATATCCATAATAGGTTATACAAATGCCGGAAAATCCACCCTTCTCAATGCCCTTACAGAAAGCCATGTCCTTGTTGAAAACAAACTATTTGCAACCCTTGACCCCACAAGCAGAAGGCTGAGGTTCCCGCGAGAACAGGAGGCAATAATCAGCGATACCGTAGGATTTATAAATAACCTCCCTGAAGACCTCCTCGATGCATTTCGTTCCACATTAGAAGAGCTCCACGATGCAGACCTCCTCATACATCTCATAGATATAAGTAATCCTGCATTTGAGGAACAGATGAAGACAGTGGAAGGTGTACTATTTGAGCTCAATCTGTCAGAAAAACCAAGACTCCTTGTCTTCAACAAAGCTGATATGGCAGATAAAGAAATTGCAGAGAACTTTTGCTACAGATACAATGCTATAGCCATATCAGCCTTAAAGATGGAGAATATTGAAAGGCTTTTGGAGAGGGTGGAGGATATGCTCCTGTCAAAAAAGGGTGTGCTCTGAAGTATGGGATACCTGAGTGGTTGCAAATACCACCAATGCGAGCCTAATCCTCGTATAGAAGTCTTTAACTATATAGATACTATGGAGCAATCCGTATCTGTAGAAAGAC
>JACQQJ010000074.1 GCA_016207035.1 Nitrospinota bacterium
CTATAATCTCTTCATTGATATAAGTATATTTTCAGATGAAAGAGGTATTGCATACCAAAAGATTTGATTCTCATCCTCCACCCGCAGGTATATGGATTGATATTGAGGATATAGGTGTTGAAGGCTTAATTATTGATCTTGTAAAGAGTCCTTCATTTTTTGATTTTGATGATAGAGATTTTAAGATAGTTCATGATGTAACTATAAATTGCAGTCTTTCCAGAAGTGAGCATGATGTATATTTAAAGGGGAAAGTTTCAACAACCCTTGAGTTCAGATGCGGCAGATGTATTGATAACTTTATAGAGGACATTGATACTGAATTTTCTGCTGAGTATATTCCCGAAAAAAAGGAGTATCATAAAGAAGAAATAGAGCTTGGAGAGAGTGAATTAAATGTCTATTATTACGAAGGTGGAAGGTTAGATATTTTCCCATCCGTAATGGATCAGATTCTACTCTCTATACCGATAAAACCATTGTGTAATGAAAATTGTCTGGGGTTATGCCCTCACTGCGGTCAGAAACTGAATATTCATAAATGTAGCTGTAAGGAAGAAGACGGAGATAATAGATTTTCAATATTAAAAAGGATACAGCATTAACAGGGTGCAGATTAATTTTTTAAAAAGATTTTAGGGAGGAAATTATGCCAGTACCCAAAAAAAAGGTATCAAAATCAAGAAGGGGTAAAAGGAGGTCTCATCACAGTATCAGTCTGCCTGCCCTATCGGAATGTCCGCAGTGTCATGAAGTAAAACCCCCTCATCAGGTATGTCCAAACTGCGGTCAATATAAAGGCAATAAAATTATACGAATTGAAGAGATAAGGTAAACCCCGTTAGAAAGTCTTCGCCTTTCTAACGGGGTAAACCTCGTAACCCCGCCCTGAATCCCGTTAGAAATTTATCACCAGAGGGGATTGCAAATGCTTTTGACATTCTATTTCTAGCGGAATGAAGGGCGGGGCATTCTGCGGGTAATGGGGTAAATTAAAAGATTTTAAAATAATTATACTGATTCAATTATCATGTATAGTTTAATATATAGGAATTTCACTGTTGATAGCGAGGCTAAAGCCTCGCACTACAGTATGGTGCAATTGCTGGAGTGTAGTGCGAAGCTTCAGCTTCGCCTAGTTTATTTTTAATCTGAGTAATACAATATTTTATTGTAAGGTAAAATGAAGATAGCGGTAGATGCTATGGGTGGAGATAATGCCCCTTTCGTTGTGGTTGAAGGGGCAGTCTGTGCCTCGAGGGAGTTTGGTGCCGATATTATTTTGGTCGGCAATAAAAATATTATATCTTTAGAATTAGAAAAATACAATATAGAAAAACTTTCATTATCAATAAAACACACCTCAGAAGTAATTGAAATGGATGAATCTCCTTCCGTTGCCCTTCGTAAAAAGAAAGACTCTTCAATAAGGGTTGGTGTAGGGCTTATTAAGAATGGCGAAGCGGATGCCTTTGTCAGCGCAGGTAATACAGGTGCAGTTATGGCTGCTGCAACCCTTATACTTCGCACATTGAAGGGGGTTGACAGGCCTGCCATAGCAGTTCAATTGCCGACAATAAATGGCCCTGTAATTCTTATTGATGCAGGTGCGAATGTAGACTGTAAACCATATCAACTCTTTCAGTTTGGTATTATGGGGCATGTATTTGCAAGATATATTCTTGACAGAGATGAGCCACGGGTTGGCGTTATTAACAATGGAGAGGAAGAAGATAAGGGTAATGAGGCCACAAAAGAGGTTTATAAAATGTTCAAGAAGAGTTCCCTCAATTTTATTGGAAATGTTGAAGGAAAGGAGTTATACCAAGGGACTGCTGATGTAATTGTAAGTGATGGGTTTGTTGGCAATATAGCCTTAAAGGTGAGCGAGAGCCTGGCAGATATGATAGGAAGGTCATTGAAAGACTTATTTAGTAAAAACTGGCGAAGCAGATTAGGATATCTCATGGTTAAACCATATTTAGAGGCATTTAAAAAAAGTGTGGATTATTCAGAATATGGCGGTGCACCACTCCTTGGCGTAAATGGTGTATGCATAATTGCACATGGTTCATCCTCTCCCAAGGCAATAAAGAATGCAATAAGACAGGCGGGGGAGCTGATCCATAGAAAGATAAATACCCATATTAGAGAGGATATAGAGCTTAATATAAATATTCAGCCTTCAGATATTAAAAAAGGAGGGGTTTTAAGGGTCATAAAGAGGATTGTAGGTCTTTCCACAAAAAGGGAGGGTGAGGAAAGTTAAAAATTCATAGAGTTTAATAGTTTTTATCAATGTATGAGGAAATTATTAAAATTTAGCCACAGAGTTCGCAGAGAATACAGAGGAAATATTAAATTACTTTTTATTAAGAAAGCCATGAATCCTGTTCCAGATAGATTCAGATAAAATAATATTCCTGTATTCCTGATTTCTTAATGAGTAGTTAATTTTGTTTTTCTCTGTAACCTCTGTGTCCTCTGTGGCATATCTGGTTTTTGTTCATTACGGGTTTTATAAACTTGTAATTAAGTCTATGAGAAGGGTTAAGATTATCGGAACTGGTTCATATGTCCCTGAAAAGGTTCTCACGAATCGAGACCTCGAGAAGATAGTGGATACTTCTGATGAGTGGATTCGTACCCGAACAGGGATGTCTGAAAGGCATATAGCATCTGAAAAAGATAAGGCATCCGATCTGGCTATAAAGGCAGCTCATAGGGCATTGAAAGATAATAATATTCCATCTGAAGATATTGATATTATATTGGTTGCCACTGCAACTCCAGATATGTTTTTTCCATCTACAGCTTGTTTTGTGCAGTCATCAATTGGTACAAAAAGGTCAGTTGCCTTTGACATATCAGCTGCCTGTTCTGGTTATATATTTGCCCTGTCTGTAGCAGAGCAGTATATAAAAAGTGGTAAGTATACAACAGTTCTTCTCGTATCGACCGAGGTGTGCAGCCGATATATAGACTGGACAGATAGAAATACCTGTGTCCTTTTTGGTGACGGGGCAGCAGCTACTGTTCTCAAAGGGGTTAATGGAAACCGGAAGGACGGTATAATTTCTACACATATTTACTCTGATGGGAGATATGCAGACCTCTTATATATGAGGGGTGGAGGAAGCAGCTATCCATTGAATCACGAATCAATAGATAATAAGCTCCATTTTTTAAAAATGAAAGGGAATGCACTCTTTAAAATAGCTGTAAAAAATATGACTGAAGTAGCACGAGAGGCACTTGCGTTCAATGGGTATAAGATTTCTGATATAGATCTCTTAATCCCCCATCAGGCAAATAAGAGGATAATTGATGCTGTTGCAAAGAATCTCGATATACCTCAGGAAAAGATTTTTATAAACATAGAGAAATATGGAAACACATCGGCGGTAAGTATCCCCCTTGCACTTGATGAGGCTTTAAAAGAGGGAAGGATTGAGAAAGGTGATTTAATTCTGATGGTTGCTTTTGGTGGTGGTCTTACATGGGGTTCTGCTTTGATAAAATGGTGAATGAAAGAATTGCATTTTTATTTCCAGGTCAAGGCTCTCAATATGTCGGGATGGGACGAGATTTTTATGAGGGCAGCAGAATTGCCGCTGAGATGTTTGAAGAGGCGAATGAAATACTTGGATTTAATCTCTCTTCCCTCTGCTTTCATGGACCAGAGGAAATATTGCGGCTGACAGAGAATACTCAACCCGCCATTTTTATCGTAAGTGTTATAATATTTGAGATATTAAAGGAGAAGGGAATTATTCCCTGTATATCAGCTGGACATAGTTTGGGAGAATACTCTGCACTCTATGCAGCAGGTTCATTGAATTTTTCTGAAGGCATACATTTAGTAAGATTGAGGGGGAGGTTTATGCAGGAGGCAGTTCCTGTTGGTAAGGGTGCAATGGCTGCAGTTATTGGATTGGGGAGGGAGCTCATTGAAGGAATTTGTGAGAAGATAACTGGTGAAGGGAGGAATAATGATCTTGTTCAGCCGGCAAATTATAACAGCCCTGAGCAAATAGTTATTGCAGGTGAGAAAGAGGCTGTGGAGAGGGCTGTAAAAATTACTCAAGACATGGGGGCAAAGAAAGTGGTGATGCTTTCTGTCAGCGCCCCATTTCACACGAAAATGATGAAACCTGCAGAGGATAGATTGTCTATCGAACTTGATACGATAAATTTTAAAGAACTGATTTTTCCCGTTATTACCAATGTTGATGCAAAGGCAATAAAAAATGGAGATGAGGCGAGGATGGCTTTGAAACGTCAGGTAAGTAACCCTGTCAGATGGGCTGAATCTATGAAATTAATGATTGATAGTGGAGTTGAGATAGTTATTGAAGTAGGTCCTGGAAAGGTTCTTTCAGGATTACTGAAGAGGTTTGCAGTGAACGGAGCGAACCTAATAAAAAAAGATATGAGATGTTTACATGTGGAAGATATGAAGAGTCTTGAAAAAACTCTAAAGGAATTAAGAGTTCAAGAGTTAGGTAGTTAAAGAGTTAACCTAAACTCCTCAACTCCTTAACTCCAAGACTTCAGAACTTATTTTTATGAATTTACATGGTAAAGTAGCAGTTGTCACCGGGGCATCGAAAGGGATAGGAAGTGCAATTGCTATGGCACTTGCAGAAGATGGAGCTGACCTTGTTATTACTGAAAATGTTAGCAGTGCAGCTGATACAGCTAAAAAGATAGAATCTATCGGAAAAAATGTGATCATAGTAAAGACAGATGTATCACGATATGAAGATGCCGGCAGGATGATGGAATCATGTATTGAAAGGTTTGGCAGGATAGATATACTTGTGAATAATGCCGGTATAAACAGGGACTCGATTATAATGCGAATGAAAAAAGATGATTGGGACTCTGTTTTAAATATAAATCTTACAGGAATATTTAACTGCACGAAGGCTGCATCAAAATATATGGTAAAACAGAAAGGAGGGAAAATAGTAAATATAACTTCAATAGTTGGTGTAATGGGGAATGCGGGTCAGTCAAATTACGCTGCATCAAAGGCTGGAATTATCGGGTTTACGAAATCTGTTGCACGAGAGCTTGCATCCCGCAATATTAATGTGAATGCAATAGCACCTGGATATATTATTACAGATATGACAGAAGTACTATCAGATGATGCAAAATCTGAATTGACTAAGTTGATACCAATGGAAAGGTTCGGGAGGCCTGAAGATATAGCTGATTGTGTTTGTTTCCTTGTTTCTGAAAGGGCGAATTATATAACAGGACAGGTAATTCATGTCAATGGTGGGATGTATATGTAAAAGGCAGGGATTAGAGTCTAGGGATTAGGGATTAGATAAAAAATAACCCCAAACTCCTAGTCCCTGAAAAAAGGGAGGGATTATGTCGGTAGCAGAAAAGGTAAAGAGTATTATTGTAGAGCAATTAGGGGTTGAAGAGGGTGAGGTAACGCCAGATGCCTCTTTTGTTAATGACCTTGGTGCTGATTCACTGGATACTGTAGAACTGGTGATGGCATTCGAAGAGGCATTTGATTTAGAGATACCAGATGAAGATGCCGAGAAGATAGTTACCGTTAAGAATGCTATAGAATATATAGAAAAACATAAATAAAAGCTGAAAGGTAAAGAGGCAAAAAGATAAAAGGACAAAAAACCTATGAACCTCTTAGCCTTTTAACCATTTACATTTTGTTATGAATAGAAGAGTTGTTATTACAGGGATGGGCATGATTACCCCTCTTGGAATAGGTATGGAGAAGACATGGAATGCTATCTGCATGGGTGAATCTGGTATTGGATATATTACACGATTTGATTCAAAGGATTTCCCCACAAGAATTGCAGGAGAGATAAAGGATTTTAACCCGTCCGATTATATTGATCGAAAAGAAATTAAGAAGATGGATACTTTTATTCATTATGCCCTTGCCTGCGCTGTTATGTCTATTGATGATTCAGGATTGAAGATTACAGATGAAAACGCCGACAGGGTTGGAGTCCTCATTGGTGCGGGTTTAGGTGGATTACCTTCTATTGAGAGATATCATGAGATATACCTTAAAGAGGGAGTGAGAAAGATTTCACCTTTTTTTATTCCCATGCTTATACCAAATATGGCATCTGGCCATATATCAATAAGATTTGGGGCAAAGGGACCTAATTCATGTGTCGTTACTGCCTGTGCTACCGGAACCCACGCAATAGGGGATGCATATAAGATCATCCAGAGAGATGATGCAGATGTTATGATTGCAGGGGGGACAGAGTCTGTAATAACCCCATTAGGTATAGGTGGATTCTGTGCTGCAAGGGCACTGTCAACAAGGAATGATGAGCCTCAAAGGGCAAGCCGTCCTTTTGATAAAGATCGGGATGGCTTTGTTGTTGGTGAGGGCGCAGGGATAGTGATTCTGGAGGAGATGGAGTTTGCATTAAGAAGGGGTGCAAAGATATACGCTGAGGTGATTGGTTATGGTATGGGTTCAGATGCTTATCATATAACTTCCCCTCCCCCTGGTGGAGATGGGGCTGTCAGATGTATGAAAATGGCTCTGAAGAGTAGCGGGATATTACCTGAAGAGGTAGATTATATAAATGCCCATGCCACATCCACATTTGCTGATAGCCTTGAGACTACAGCTATTAAGACCGTGTTTAATGAACATGCATATAAGTTAGCGGTCAGCTCTACCAAATCTATGATAGGGCATCTGCTCGGGGCTGCTGGTGGTGTAGAGGCAATATTTTCAATATTGGCCATAGACAGGGGGATAATACCTCCGACTATTAATTATGAAAACCCTGACCCTGAATGCGATTTAGATTATGTGCCAAATAAATCAAGAAAGAGGGATGTAAAGGTAGCAATGTCAAACTCTTTCGGATTTGGCGGGACAAACGCTACGATAATCTTTAGAAAATATAATGATAAAGGTAAAGAGGTGAAAAGTTGAAGAGGTAAAGAGGTAAAACCTTTTAACCTCTTTGCCTTTTGATCTTTTAGCCTTTTAAGTTTTTTATGCTTACTGATGATAGACTAAAGGAATTGGAAATCCTCCAGGAAAAACTCAATTATAGATTTAAAGATATAAGCCTCCTCAATCAGTCCCTTACTCATAAATCCTATGTAAATGAAAATATGAGTGAGAAACTTCAGGATAATGAGAGATTGGAGTTTCTCGGAGATGCTATTCTGAGTTTAGTTGTGAGCGATTATTCTATAGGTAAGTTTTTAGATTATTCTGAGGGTGAACTTACAAGAATAAGGGCTGCTGTTGTTAGTGAGGCAAACCTCTCCCTTATTGCAAGGGAAATGGAGATTGGAAGATTCCTCCTCCTTGGAAAGGGTGAGGATATGACAGGGGGGAGAGATAAAAGCTCACTCCTCGCCAATGCCTTTGAGGCAGTAATAGCTGCGATATTTTTAGATAGTGGATATAGAGAGACATTTTATGTACTTATTGATATATTAAATGACAAAATTAGTAAGGTTGCTGACTATGAGCTTCACAGGGATTTTAAAAGTGATCTCCAGGAGTTTATACAGAATAAACAGTATTCAATTCCCCAATACAGGGTTTCGGCAGAATTTGGACCACCTCATGAAAAGGTTTTTGATGTTGAAGTTGTTATTGATGGCACTGTATATGGTATTGGCAGGGGAAGGACAAAAAAGGAGGCAGAACAGTCTGCTGCACAAAAGGTGCTGGAGCAATTTTTAAAAACATGATGTATTATGCAAGACACAAGGTACAGGATACTATCGCCCTGTATGCCCTATGCCATATCCCGTTTTTTGTATCCTTCATAATAATTACCCTCCTTCTTCAAATCAGCCTGTCTGCCTGCAAGAAAGATAATGCACAATCAGATAATTTTACTCCTGATAGACAAAGATACAACAATCTAATAAGTGACAGGTGGTTTGGAATATATTTTAAGGGAAATAAACTAGGTTTTACAAATTCAATGATATATGAAGGTGAGGACGGTTACAAGATAGTATCAAAGGCTATTATTAAAATGAAGGTATTTGGAGAGGTTCAGGAAACCTCTTTCAGCCAGGAGTGTTATCTCACAAAAGATTTAAGGGCAAAGGGATTCAACTCACTCCATCAGATTGCTGTTCACAGGCAGAGCATTTCAGGATTTGTAAAAAGTGATAAACTGTATATGAAGATTACTTCTGCTGGTGCTGTATCAAAAACGACAATAGATTTTGACCGCGATACCTACCTATCAGGGGCAATTGACCTTATTATTAAGAAAAATGGTATTAGTGTTGGGAAGAAATACAATCTAAAAATACTTATGGAGCCGATTCAGACAATTCTCCTTGTACAGATTGAGATAAAAAGGAAGGAAAAGGTAATAATTGACGGTCTGGAGAAAGAGGCATTTTATCTGGAGGAGAGGTATAAAGGATTAACAGCTGGTATGTGGGTTACCGAGGATGGAGAAATTTTAAAAGAGGTATCTTTAGAAGGATTGGAATCTCGAAGGGAGGACAGGGATACAGCCCTGAGATTTGATAAAGATGTGATTCCAATGAGCAGTTTAATTACCTTTAGTCTCATTAAGCCTGATAAGACAATAAAAGAGCCACACCAGGTTAAAAGGTTAAGGTTAAAATTGAAAAATATAAGTAAGCCCGACATTATCATCGGAGACCGTAGACAGAGGGTATTAAGTAAAAATCGGGTAGGAAAGGTTTATGAAGTAGAAATGGAAGTGAGGTTGGAAAGTCAGAAGTCAGAAGCGAGAAGTATGAAGTTAGAAGGAAATATTTCTTTTGACAAATATCTGGAAGAGACCCCAGAAATTCAATCCAATAATTCAGAAATAAAAATGAAGGCCTCTGAAATAGTCGGTGGAGAATCAGATTTGTGGTTAAAGGCATTAAAGATTAATAAATGGGTCTTTGATTATCTTGAAAAGAAACCTGTAGATACCTTTTCAGCAGTGGATGCCCTTAAATCAAGAGAGGGGGAGTGCCAATCCCATTCCAATCTCTTCGCTGCATTGTCAAGGGCATCAGGCATTCCAACAAAGATTGTCTCTGGAATTGTATATTCTCAAGATTATAATGGTTTCCTCTACCATGCATGGCCTGAAGTATATATAGGAGAATGGATTCCCCTTGATCCTACACTGGGTGAGGAAGAGGTAGATGCCACTCATGTTAAATTAGTTGAGGGTAGCTGGGAGGAGCAATTAAAACTGCTTTATTTTATTGGTAAAGTTGGAATCGAAATCATTGAAATTGGATAATATGCAGGTGGTCGTTTTAGAAAATAAAAGGGTAATTGGTTCTTATTTTAAAATGAGGCTATCTTATGATGGTGTTTTAAATGCTTTGCCAGGGCAGTTTATTATGATGAAGGTAAATAATTCTTATGACCCTCTTCTCAGTCGTCCCATGAGCTTTCACAGGATAATCTCCCCTAACCCCTCTTTAGAAAAGGGAGGTAGAGGGAAATTTGAAATACTTTACCAGGTAGTGGGAAAGGGGACAGGGATAATGTCAGGCTTAAAAGAGGGAGATAAGATAGATATACTGGGTCCGTTGGGAAGGGGATTTTTGATACCAGATTGGATGGATAGGGCAATTATAATTGCTGGTGGGATGGGTGTGGCACCTATGATGGCTCTGACAGAGGAAATTTCTCGACACGAAGTTAAAAAATCCAAAATTTCAATAAGTGTTTTTATGGGTGTCAAGACAAAAGATGATATTTTATGCAGAGAGGATTTTGAAAGGATAGGGGCAGAGGTTTATGTTTCTACTGAAGATGGATCACTGGGAAAAAAAGGAACTTGTGTTGACCTTCTTAAAGAATTAATGACTAATACCCCCCTTTTCTCCCCCCCTTCAGAAGGGGGGGGATGTGGGGGTGCAATATTTGCCTGTGGTCCTCAGGGTATGTTAAAGGCGATAGCAGGTATTGCGATGGATAAAAAAATTCTCTGTCAGGTATCACTGGATAAGAGGATGGCTTGCGGGACAGGGGCTTGTCTTGGATGCGTGATAAAGGTCAAAAGTCAGAAGTATGCATGTGTCTGCAAGGAGGGCCCTGTCTTTGATGCAGGGGAGATAAATTGGGAGATGTTATAAGCTTATCAGTTAATATCGCTGGTATAAATTTAAAAAACCCTGTAATGGTTGCATCAGGGACTTTTGGGTATGGTGAGGAGTATGTCCCTTATGTAGATTTAAATATAATAAGTGCAATTGTGGTTAAAGGGCTTTCTATTACACCAAGAGAGGGTAATCCACCCCCAAGGATTGTTGAGACCTCAGCAGGCATGTTGAATTCTATTGGCTTACAAAATATAGGAATAGATTCTTTTATAAATGAAAAACTCCCTTTTCTGAAGAAATATAATACAAAGGTAATTGCAAATTTCTTTGGTGATTCCATTGATGAATATTGTGAGGTAGTAAAGAGGGTAGATTCTGTTGATGGCATCCATGGTCTTGAAATGAATATATCATGTCCTAATAAACAGGAAGGGTGGCTTGAGTTCGGGACAAATCCTGATTTAACATTTCGTGTTGTCAGTGCTGTAAGAAAACATACAAAACTACCTCTCATTGTGAAGCTTTCACCTAATGTAACTGATGTAACTATAATTGCAAAGGCTGCCGCTGATGCAGGGGCTGATGCCATTTCTCTTATTAATACCCTGTCGGGAATGGCTATTGATATTAAGACCCGTAAACCGAAATTGGCAAATATAGTCGGTGGTCTCTCAGGTCCTTCAATCAAACCTGTTGCATTAAGAATGGTCTGGCAGGTTGCAAAGAGTGTTAAACTGCCTATAATAGGTATAGGCGGGATTATGACCTATGAAGATGCCCTCGAATTTATGATTGCCGGTGCCTCTGCCGTTCAGGTGGGGACTGCTAATTTCATTGACCCAAATGTATCAGAAAAGATTATTCATGGAATTGAATCATACTGTGAGCAAAATGGAATTAACGATATAAATAAAATAGTTGGTTCAGTAATAATTTAATAAGACTATTAAATCCGAAAGATGCGTTAAGGAAAAACCATAAAGCTCACATAGAGCACAGCAAAAGATAGATAGGACACCAGACACCA
>JACQQJ010000087.1 GCA_016207035.1 Nitrospinota bacterium
AATTCTTAGAATTTAAGGAAATAATAAAAACATAACATTTATGTTACAGTTATAATCGTGTTTTTTTGATTATTACTTATAACATATTGAATTTATATATATAAATATATGTAACATAGATGTTACATATTTATAAGATGTTTTTGTGACTCTCCAAATTATGTTTCTTAAGTAACCGATAAATTGTCATTCTTGGAATACCTGACTCTTCCGATGCCCTTGTTATATTATCACTATTCCTTTTTAAAAGTTTAATAAGGTAATCCCTTTCAAAAGAGGATAACCATTTCTCTTTTGCATCCTTAAAGGAGATACCCTTTTCAAATCCCCCTATCTCCCCCTTTTCTAAAGGGGGCGGGGCACCCAAGTGAAGCTTGGGTCGGGAGATTTTCATATTATCTGGGAGGTCTTTAGAAGTTATCATTCCCCCATCAGAAAGGGAGACTGCCCTTTCAATTACATTCTTTAATTCCCTTATATTCCCTGGCCATTTATATATCTTAAGCATTTCCATTGCCTCGTCAGATATACCATGAATCTCTTTCTTATTTGCAGCAGTAAAACCCTTGAGAAAAAAATTACAAAAGAGAGGTATATCATCAGCCCTATCCCTTAAAGGGGGAAGGGAAATGGAGATGACATTCAATCTAAAAAAGAGGTCTTCCCTGAATTCCTTTTTTTCTATTGCCTGTCCAAGGTCTTTATTAGTCGCAGAAATTACCCTTATATCAATATCTATAAAACTCCTCCCCCCTACCCTCCTTACCTCTCTCTCCTGCAAAACCCTCAAAAGTTTTGCCTGTAGATTAGGGGTAAGTTCACCTATTTCATCCAGAAACAGGGTACCACCTTTTGCACTTTCAAACATCCCGTGTCTTGAAATATGGGCACCTGTAAATGAACCCTTCTCGTGACCAAACAATTCTGATTCAAGGAGATTTTCAGGGAGTGATGCACAATCCACAGGAACAAATGGATTCCCTGATCGTAAACTGTTTGCATGGATACTACGGGCTATCAACTCCTTTCCTGTACCGCTTTCTCCTAATATAAGGATATTAGAGTCTGTCTTTGAAACCCTCTTGACCATTTCAAGGACATTTTTTATCTCCTGACTCTGACCAACAATCGTATCAAATTTAAACAGTTCATAGAGCTGGTCTTTTAAATTTTTATTCTCATTTATCAGCCTCTTTTGATTGAGGGCCCTTTCCACTGCAATCTTCAACTGATCTACAGTAAATGGTTTTGGGAGATAGTCAAAGGCACCACATTTCACCGCCTCTACAGCAGATTCTATGGTTGCAAAGGCAGTAAAAATAATTATTAGCATGTCAGAGACCTCATTCTTTATCTCTTTGAGCAGTTCAATCCCGCCCTTACCAGGCATCATCAAATCCGTTACTATTAAATCGGGTAATTTCTCCTTTATAATCTTTATAGCCTCCTCATCATTTGAAGAGGTAATACACTTATAGCCAAGGTTGATTAAAATCCTTGAGCAGTTTTCAAGCATATCTTTTTCATCATCTATTATGAGAATAGTCTCTGACATAAATTCTACTGTGGTTTTAGAAATTCCGGATTCTGCCTCAAAATCTCCTCATATTCTGACTTCATACCTAATTTATAGTAGGACTTTGCCAGATAGAACTGGGTTTCTTTTAAATCCCTGTTTATAGCCCTTGATCTTTCAAGGATTGCAAGGGCATCCTTATACATTCCCCTCATGTAATAATCATATCCCAGATCAAAATAGGCAAACCCGAGATAGGGGTCAAAGGGATTCTCATTTTCTGCCAATCTGTATTCCTCAGCCTCCCTATCAAATAACCCCTCAAAATGATATATCCTCCCCTGTATTATATGACCCCTCCCCTTAAAATAAGTGCTGAGTGCCGAGTGCTGAGTGTTGAGGATTGAGGTGGGCAATTCCCTGAACTTACTCAATTCCCTAAAGTTTTGGACGGCTGACTCTGAACGTCTCCATATATATTTTGGTGCAGAAAATTCGATGTATGGTTTATCGTCTGTATTTAAGCCCGCACCTTCTACAAATCTTGCCACACCTTTTTCATCCATTATAAAAAAACTCATAAATGCCTTACCATTATCCCTCTCTATTAAATCAGAAATTACCCCCTTTAGTTTCATTCTCTCCTGTAAATTTTCAATATCTATTTTTAAGGAAACATCTGACCCGAGGAGTAAAAGGGTTGGTTTTATAATATTTATATCTCCATACCAAACAGTCACATGGGGAAAGACATCGTGGAATGTTGCCATGATAACCTTCAGGTCTTCTAAAGAAAGTTGATATAAAGGGAGCCACTGCGCCATAAAACCACCTTTTTTTAGCCTATCTTTACAGTTCTGATAGTGCTCTTTTGAATAGAGATTACCCGTTCCCGCACTGTCAGGTTGAAAGAGGTCTGATATAATTACATCATACTTTCTACGGGTTGTAAGGACATAGTTTCTGCCATCCCACATGGTAAGCCTTACCCTTGGGTCTTTCAAAATATTATGATTCTCCCTTTCAAAAAGCATTGACGCCTCAACAACCCCTGGAACGATCTCCACACATTCAATATTTTTTACAGGATGCTGCCCTACAGCGCCAAGGGTTATACCGGAACCAAGGGATATCACAAGCACCTCTTCAGGATTATCATGAAGAAGTAGTGGTATATGACCAAATCTCACTGCCACATCACCGCTGGTGGCTAAAGAATAGTTATTAACCGTGAGTGTTCGGAAGTAATTATTTTTATCCTCCACGACCTTAACAGTACCGCTTATATCTTCCTTACGGAAAAGTACATTTCCGTTGAGGTCATAACCAAGACCGATATCAATATCTGCTATTGCAACCTTAACGATGATTACAATGAGTATGAGTGCCGATGCAGACCCTGCCCATTTGAGTCCATTCACCCTCGATGGGCTCATGGAGATAATAATAATCCCGATAATTAGATTTATGAATGACAGAAAAAGGATACCATTCTGTATACCAAAATAGGGGATAATTAAAAAACCAGCGGAAAAAGAACCAAAAATGCTCCCTATAGTGTTTACTGAGTATACACTCCCAATACTTCTCCCAAGCAACATTAAATTGTCTGTGTAAAATCTTCCCATAAGGGGAAAGGTTAACCCCATAAGGATTGTCGGAAAAATCATGACACATACATTAATTACGAATATTATCACAATGTTTTTCTGCCATGTCATTTCACCAAAGAGAGAGCCTATACTATTTATATTAAACGGGAGCCACTGGAAAAATAGTATGCTTGATAAGGCACACATCCCTATTAAAAATTCCACAATACCAAATATCCTCAGCAGGTCAACATCTCTCCGCCCCTCTAAAAATTTTATAAAGACAAGACTGCCAATGGCTATACCCAATAAAAAAACAGTTAATATATTGCTGAATAAATATACTGTTGAATAAAAGGTAAGGGAGAATGCCCTCGTCCATAATATCTCATAGGCAAGAGATGTAAAACCTGAAATACCAAAGAAGATAAGCATCAGGAGCTGAGGAGTTGAAGGGTTAAAGGGTTTAGGAGTTTTACTTTCGGGAGACCCACGATAGTGGGTCGTTGGATTTTTGATCTTGGATTTCACTTTTAACCACTGTCTTTTATCTTCTAACTGTTGACTGCCACCTGCTGACATCTGTTTACCTTTGATGGCTATAGTCATTGCTATAAACCCTATTATAACATTCATACATACGGCTAAATAAGTTGTATTTCTCACACCTATTCTCGCTATAAGTATATAGCCAGTTACAAAGCATCCTATGACTGCACCGAATGTATTAACTGCATAGATGATTCCTATATTCCATCCCAATTCTTCTAATCTCAGTATAAAATATTTACTTAATACCGGTAGTGTTCCACCCATAAGGGTCGCAGGGATCGAGAGCAAAAGAAGGGAAATAGAAAATCTTATTATAGTAGAAAAGAGCGAGGCTGGGTCCAAATCCCCTAAAAAAGAGGTGTAAAAATTTTCAATTACAGTAAATGATAGAGGGACTAAAAGTGCTGAAATACCTATGGAGATTTCAATAAGTGCATAAAGCATCAAGGGTGATTTACTCTTATCTACAATCCTCCCGAATATAAAACTTCCTGCAGCAAGCCCTGTCATAAAGGCTGTAAGGACTGTACTGATGGCGTAGGTTGTATTACCAAATATAAGGGTAAAAACCCTTGTCCAAACTATTTCGTAAATAAGCCCGCTTATACCAGATGTAAAAAATAGGAATAGAATTAATTTTTTCATTAAACAACAATAGGTAGTACTACGGTAAAGGCGGTTCCTTTTGATACCTCGCTTTCTACCCTGATCTCCCCTCCGTGCTCTTTAATAATACCATAACTTATGGAGAGGCCTAAGCCTGTCCCCTTTCCAATCTCTTTTGTGGTAAAGAATGGGTCAAATATCCTCCTTAAATATTCATCTGGTATTCCATAACCTGTATCAGAAATAATAATATTTACATAACTCCCGTTACTTCTTGTCTCAACCCTTATCCTGCCACCAGACCCTGTAGCGTCCATCGCATTATGGATGATATTTAAAAATACCTGCTCCAGTCCCCCTGCATTTCCAAATACTAAGGGTAATCTCCCATCAAGAGATTTCTCTAAGGCTATCCCCTTTTTTGATATTGCCGATTCAATGAACATCAGGACCTTCTCAATAATCTTATTTATATCCTGAGGGTGAAATTCATGGGAGGATTCCCTTGAAAAGGAGAGCAGATTTCCTGTTATCTTGGAGACCCTCATTGCATGATGCATTAATGTATCCAGATCCTTTATAACCTTTTCAGGTATATCTCCATTCTTATTCTCCATTTTCAGACACTCTATCCTGTTTACTATAATCCCTATAGGATTATTTATTTCATGGGCAATCCCTGCCGCCAGGAGGCCCAATGAAGCCATCTTCTCTGACTGTATTAACTGTCTTTCATAATCCCTGACCTTTCTTGTCCTCTCCTCCACCTTATCTTCAAGATATCGGTTGTACTTATTCAGTTTTTCTGCCATATTGTTAAACTCTGATGCCAGCTCCTCTATCTCGTCTCCACTCTTTACATCCAATCTATAATCCAGATAACCCTTTCCTATGAATTGAACACCCTTTTTAAGTTTTGATAGAGGATGGGTAAGCATCTTTGATATAAACATACTCACAAACACGGTAAGCAGAATAGCAGCAAGAATGGTAAATACAAATAACCTTTTAAAGTCTCCTATTCCTGCAGAGAGGAGGGTTTTTGGATATGTCTTTCCAATAATATAATAAAAATCATTATTCATTTCATCAGGATAGACCGTTGTATATGCAAATAGATTCTCAGGGTCGTCTGTAACTACCCCGGGCCTGCCCGATATTATCTGAGAAACTACTAAGTCTGGATATACCTCGCCGATATTATCAGGGGTATAACTAATATCCAATAAACTCTCCTCTGTTTCCCATTCCGGATTAAAGAAATAGAATCCCTTGTTATTCACAAGGAAAATTCTTGAAGGTCTATCTATAATAGACATCTTCAGGGTATTATAGATATGTCTTCCGATAACATCAAGATATATTGCCCCCATCAATTTCCCATTTCTGTAAACAGGGGTAGTATATCGTATTAAGGCTATATTTGAAAGATTGAGCCCCTTAACTATATAACTTCTCAGAGGTATAGAGGCAATTTCTCCGTCGGGTAACTCCTTAGCAATTTTAAAATAACCGCTCTCCCTCTGGCTGTGTAAACTGCTCTTGGGAAGTATAATTGGACGATTCATATCATATACCACAAGCGCCAATTCGTCGCCAGAGTCAGATAAGAAACCTATCTGCAGATATACCCCCTTCTCTGCAATCATGTTGGAAAACTCCTTTTCAAAGAGGGTCCTCCAATAGATAATGGAAGAGACATCATTTACCTCAAGTGCTTCTAAAAGATATTCTAACGGTGCTGAAGAGCGAAGATAGAGGAGGTCCCCCTTTGCATTATTCAGATGATTTTTTATATCCTTACCCTTAGAAAATATGTCAAGATACATCTTTCTCAGGGTATCATCTTCCAGAGAGACCATAGCAGATCGTATACTATAATAACCAAAATATGCAATAGGCAATAAAGCCACCAGGATTAGAGAAATAAATATCTTGTTTTGAATTCTGGAGAAGAAATTGATTTTCACAAGAATATACCTTTTCTCAATCTCCCCTCCTTTTAAGGAGAGTATCTAAAAAGGGGAGTGTAGTAAAATTTTCATTCCACTTTGCCCTTGCTGAGAGGTAGAGTGCTTTATAATAATAGATTGTCTTTCATTCCATAGTCACTGACACACCTAAACCCTATAATATGACTGACCCCCTGTGGGGCAATACCTTCTCTATTGGCTGCCCGTGCCTTTGGTGACAGATCTACCCATGAACCACCTTTTATTACCTTTTTCAACTTTCCTTCATCGTACCAGCTATCTGTCCATTCCCTGACATTTCCACCCATATCATAAACTCCATATGGGCTTACATCCCCCTTTACTTTACCAACTCGATTGCCTGTATTAACATTACATAATGCATCACCCATATTCTCTAAAGATGACTCTGCTGTACTGGTCAATGCTGGATCAAAATGATTTCCCCAGGGATAAACCCTTCCATCCGATCCCCTTGCTGCCTTCTCCCACTCTGCCTCCGTGGGAAGTCTCTTTTGTGCCCATTTTGCATACTCTTTTGCATCATACCAGCTTACAAAAAGGACAGGATAATGTGCCTTTCCAGACGGATATGTTCCATTTTTCCAGTGTCTGGGGGTAGGATAACCTGCAGCATCAATAAATTTTTTGTATTGGGCGTTTGTTACCTCATATTTATCAATAAAAAACGATTTAGTATAAATCTTCCTCCTTGGTCTCTCAGCCTCAAAGAGATACCCTTCAAAACCCCCTCTCTTACCATAGACCTTTTTTATTTCATGTAATTCATCATCATTGCTCCCCATAATAAATTCTCCCTCCGGGACATATATCATCTCTCCTCCTCTTATAACCTGATCCCCGTGAGAATAAAAAGGAAGAAAGCAGACCGTAAAAAATAAAAACAAGAACAGATAAAAAAGATGCAGCTTATTACTCATTATGCCTCACCTCCTTGTAAAACAAATTTAAGCCTTCCATCTTTCTTTTCAGCCTTTAAAATAAATGCATTTTTCTTCACCTCCCTGCTATCGTTAAAACTCATAAAACCTGTCACACCTTTAAAATCTGTTATATCTTTGAGAGAATCCCTTAAATGGGTAGGCCTCATAGACTGTGCCTTTCGAAATGCCTCTGCCACCATGTTAAGTGCATCATAGCTGAGGGCAGCAATTCTATCGGGATATTCTCCATTTTTTTTCTTATAAGAATCAACAAAGTTCTTTACATAAGCTAATTGTGAGTCTGCATAAAAACCAGAATAGACTATAGTTCCGAGAACATCATCCCTTCCCCCTTTTAAAAAGTCCTCCGTGGCAAGGTCCTCACCGCCTATTAAAGGAACCCTTATACCCTTTCTCCTCATCTCCTTCGCTAAATTCAGCCCTTCCAAATAATCTCCGGTATAAATCACTGCATCAGGATTTTTTGTCTTTATCTTTTCAATCTGGGACTCTATACTCGTATCATCTTTTGAGATATTTGCAGTCGTGTCAGACCATAGAAATATATCCTCTACAATATTATAACCTTTGTTCAATATACTCCTTTTTAACAGGGCTGTAATTGTAATTGAATAATCATTATTCATAGAAGATACAATTGCAAAATTTTTCATACCTAATTTATTTATACAGTAATCTATAAGCTCATTGGCAGCATCCACATCTGAGAGGGTATTTCTGAACATATATGGACCTGTATCTCCTAACCTCCTCCTCGTCCCTGCAGACATGAAAATAATCTGATGATCATTAAATTTTTTACTGGCACTAAAAGTTGTTTCACCTGTTGGACTTCCGATAACTGCTGCAATATCATCATGGATAATTTGTTCTGCTGCCTTAAGGGTCCCTGCAATACCACTTTCTGTATCATAATGAAAGATTTCTAAAGGCTGTCCGTTAATACCACCTGATGCATTTATCTCATCGGCAGCAAGTTGAACACCTCTCATGGTCTTGAGACCATAATCAGAGAGTTCGCCTGTTTCAGGACCCAATACACCAATCCTTAATTTTCGGGGGCGCTCCTGAGAAATTTCTTCCTCACCTTTTTTCTCAAAACTAACCTCTGCAGATACCCGCTCCCCCTCTTCACTCTTTGCCATTATCTCCTGTCCTGATACATTCCATTCCTTCTCCCTCTGTTCCCTCTTTAAGTCAAATTCATCCTTTACTTCCTCTTCTTTATTACACCCTTGATAGGTCAACAGGATTGATAATAATAAAATAATAATTTTTATAGATTTTTCTTGCAACATATTGCCTCCTTATGTTAATTTGATAAA
>JACQQJ010000009.1 GCA_016207035.1 Nitrospinota bacterium
CTCCAAGTCGTCCCGTTCCTGCCATCCCGGCCTTTACGTATGCCGAGAAGGTGACCTTTTTCCCGCCTACTTTTTCCATTTCATCCCTTTTAAAAATATTCATGTTGGAATACCCTTCTGGAGACCCGCTAAGCCTTGCGGAAAAAGCACCCTCTAACTTATCAGCCCTGTCAGCAAAGAGTCTTCCGCCTCCTCCGACAATCCATCCATTTAATACTTTTGTATTCTCTAATCTCGTGGCTGTGTCAGCAACCTTCACCCATTTCTCAAATCCGGGATTTTTAAAAATATCCTTTACCCTTCCTTTGGTCTTTTCATAAAATAGAGATATTATCTGCTTCCTTGTTTTATCGTCTAATTCTCCTGTGACTTTTAACTCATGGTCTTCCTGAAACCTCTTTATCGCCTCCATGGTCTCTATCCCCGTCTCAGAATTAGACTGACCAATAACATAACCCCGCTCCAATAGTCTTTCCTGAATATCTTGAGTATTCCTGTTTTTTAGAACAATAGATACTTCGCTTTCTTTATCCAGACTATCTGTTCGGACAATAGTCACCTTTGTTGATTCTTTGATAATTGGATATTTTTCGTGACTTATGTCAAGTCTCGCATTGAAGAACATCGTCTTTAAATGTGATATAAGGTCTACGCCATAATGTCCACCCCAACCCCAGGGAGTTTGAAATCTAAATTTGACATAGGATGTCTTGGAACCCGGATAGACAATATCATAGGTTGCATATTCTTCAAAACCCTGCCAGTCTAACTCAGAATATCTGTCACCCCCTGTTCCTGCAAGTGACGAATTCCCAAACCTTTCATTTTTATTGCTCCTCAGGGAAAAAAATAGATTATAATGATTACCATCCATGGAATAATATGCATCAAATCTATTCTTCCCGTATATATCGTTAAAAAGCCTGGGATTGGTTCGTATATCTAACATCTTCTGTATATATGACGTTTTAAGTTGAAAAACCACTTCTCCATACCAAAAACTCGGGGTTGCTTCAAGCCAGTTAAATCCACCACGTCCCTGTTTTACTTGAATGGAACTCCTTCCTGTATCCAGTGGCACAATGGTATTGTATACATTTTCAAAAACCTCTTCTTTATTGTCAAAATTCGGGTAGAATTGCAAGAATCCTTCCCCTCTATTAAAATCCATTAATACGTCCATATTTGGAGTGAGGTTAAGAGGTATACGTTTCTTCTCTTCACCGTTTTCAAATACGATTGCAGTTGCAGGACCTTTTACATGTAAGCGTTCTACAGAATAGACATTATTTGTTTTGAATTCCGAGACGTCATTCTTGGAGATATTTAGGTACACTGTCTTTCCGCTGAATTCTGACTTTTTATCCATCTTATATACGTAGTGTATTGGTATGCCATTATTAGAATAAATCGTTTTGACTAATTGCAAAACGGGAACGACTGAACGAAACTTATAAATAAAACTCCTCATTGATAAACTGGAGAAGTTCACACCCGGTTTGGCTATAAAGATACACTCAGAGGGAAAGATAAAATATATGGTCTCATAATCTTTAAACTGCTTATCCCGCCACTTCTTAAAATCTTCCTGTATTTCTTTGTCAAGGTCATAAAACATAGGTTTAATCTTATGTCCATTTATGTAGAGCATGTTAAGCCATGTGTATACGTCACGGATTCCGAAGACTACAAGGCTCTTTTCGTTCACATTCTCTTTTTTAAGATAATCATAAATCTGTGCCTGCCCTACATACCATATCTTATAACCATTGCGTTCTTTTACGAATGTCTTATTGATAGAAAAATAATTGGGTATGCTAAAGACCAGAACAATAGAGAGAAAAATAGATTCTGTAATACGGGGTTGTCTATCTGCAAAATTAGTGATATAGCGATTTCTAATAAACTGAAATACCCCTGCGTATCCTATGCAACTTATAAAGAGCAAAAAGGGCGTAAGGAATATAAAGATTCTTGTAGCATATGGTTGAAATACCAATATTATAACGAGAAAATTAAACAGCAAGAATAATAAAAGCAGGACGTCATTCTGCATCCTTCTCTTAAATATGAAGACCAACCCGGCAAGAAAGAATATAGAAGAGAATATTGAAATCAGGGGATGCCCTGAAAATGCGGTGTCAGAATGGACACCTCCATTTGCAAATATGAAGTTTTTGTCCATATCCACAAATACCACTTCTAAAATCTTCTGAACCCTGTTACTAAACTCAAAGAGATCTATAGAGCGTTCTGCACCAAATGAAACCCTCGCTACATTTGCATTTATGATTGCCTTATGGGTATATAGATATGGTGCGCCAGTATAATGGTCCCAGAAGAGGGTAAAACCAAAGTAGAAGAGGACAGTGAAAAATATAAAGACAAGATAATATCCTATATTCAGCAGACGGTATCTCTGATACGCACTGTCTACTAATTTAAAGTAGGATAATATCCTTGTCAATATTACAA
>JACQQJ010000088.1 GCA_016207035.1 Nitrospinota bacterium
AATTTTGAAGCCTATCATGACTGCACTCAGGGGAAACTTATGGCGGCGGGAGCATGAAATCACCATTCTCAATTGCCTGAGAAAATAAGGAAAGTTGTAAAGTCCTGTTGAAGGGTCTCTAATTGCAGATTCAATATCTTTATTATCCCTTTTATTGTTATCCATATAACTACCATTGTAAAACGAATCTTTTTAGACAGGTAAACCCCGTTTTCAAAATCAGATTACCCTCGCTATGGTTGTTATTCTTCATTTATTATAGTGTTAATTATTCCGATAAATTCCTGGAAATTAAACGGTTTTTGAATAATACCTTTAAAACCATATGTCTTATAATTAGCCATTGTAAAGTCGTTGTGATAACCGCTTGAAGCAATTGCCTTTACATGAGGGTCTATTTTTAATAGACTTTCTATCGCCTCCTTCCCTCCCATACCACCTGGTATTGTTAAATCTAGTATAACTACATCAAAAGGTCTCCCTGATTCCTTTGCTTTACTATAAAGTTCAATTGCCTCTTTGCCATCTCTTGCAAATGCTATCTCATTCTTAGCATTAATGGATATTTCTGAGATAATCTTCCTTATCGGCTCTTCATCATCCATGAATAAAATCTTTCCCCTGCCACTAAATGATACCTCTTCATCAGTAACCCATTTTGTTTTAATCCCTCTATCAGAGGCTGGAAGATAGATGTAAAAGGTAGTTCCTATCACTGGGTTTGAATCAACATCAATATACCCATTATGTCTTTTAATAATAGAGTAAGTAGTCGCCAGCCCCAGTCCGCTCCCCTTCTGTTTTGTTGTAAAGTATGGGTCAAATATCTTATGTAAAAGTTCCGTTGGTATCCCTGTCCCATTATCTTTGATTGCTATCCTTACATATCTCCCTTTCTCTAAAGAGAATGTATTCTCTTCACTTATAGTAATATTTTTACAATCAATCTCAATTACCCCCCCTTCAGGCATTGCCTGCTCTGCATTAATGATTATGTTATTTATTGCCTGACATAGCTGTCCCTCATCCGCTTCTACAGGATAGATGTCTTCCTGTATGAGATATTTGCACATGCTTTTAGATCCACTCAGGGTAAAGGATACTGTATCCTTTATGAGATTTTTCAAAAAGACTGTTTTTTTAACGGGATCTCCACCTTTTGCAAAGGTGAGCAGTTGTCGGGTTAACCCCTTTGCCCTGAGGGATGCCTTCTCACCCTCAATTAATAATTGATAAGCCCTGTCCCCAGGTTTTATATATTTTTTTGCGAGGGAGATATTACCAATAATTGCAGTTAACATGTTGTTGAAATCATGAGCAATACCACCGGCGAGGATGCCGAGAGATTCAAGCTTCCTTATTTTTAAAAGCTCTTCCTCAATCTGATTGCGTTCAATTGCAGTAGCAAGTATATTGGCGGCTGCCTGCAAAAAATGGATGTCATCTATGGTAAACTTCCTCTTCCGTTTTGTATATACCCCTAAGACACCAAAAGGCTTTTTGCTTCCTGCAATGATAACACTCACACTGCTTATAACTCCATGATCAAAGAGGAGCGGTGAGCCACGGAATCTCTTCTCTGTCCGCAGATCTTCCACAATAACCGGTTCATTGGAGAGCAAGGTATAACCTGCCTGTGAGTCGGTTTTAGTTCCTACTGTTATATTTCCAACAAGCCCCTCCTTCCATCCAAAACCCGCACGCAACGATAAAGCACTATCATCGGGGAGGATTTCCATGATTTTGCTGTATTCTATCTCGATGGTCTTGGCTATTGTGGTAACGATATACTCCATTAACATATTTATATCTACCTCTACCAGTGCATGCCGTCCAATTTCAGCGATCGTAGCCTGCTGATACCCATACATTCTGAGTTTCTCCTCATCCCGCTTATATTTGATAAGCCGCCACATATCATTCAGCATAGATGTAAATGCCTTGACATCGGATTCATCGTAGTCTTCTTCTTTGTTTGCTACAGAAGCAGTGGCAACAATGGACTCCATGTCAAAAACAGGCACCCCCAGAAAACGCCTTACCTGCACATGCCCTTCTGGATAGCCCTTCTTATAGGGATTAGGGGCGTTATAATCATTGACGATAATAGGCTTCCTCTGCCTGACGGGTTCCCCCCACAAACCTGTCTCTGATACGGTAAAGCCCATTGGGGCATCAATAATGGCACACTTCTCCATCACCGTCTTTGACCAGGAATATATGGTTATTATTGATTCGTCCTCACTCATCAGGGCAATATATGCAAATCTGCTACGGGTAACCTTGAGACATTCCTCCAGGATAAAATCAAGAATCTCCTTTTCTGATGCATTCAGCATCATATTAAGATTCAACAAAGACTGAAGACGGATCTCATGAAGCCTTAGCATCTCCTCTGACTGCTTATATTTAGTCATTTCCTGTCGAAGCTGGTTAATTTCTTCCAAACTATGTCTGCTCAAAGAATCCCTCACAATTTGAAATAAAACAATTCTTTAACACGAATTATTTAAGCAATTTCTATACCTTTAAGAATACTTAATTATTAGTACGCAATGGGGTTAATCAATTTGGACATCCTGTTATGTTAATTAAAAAGAAAATTTATAAAAATGAGAATAAAGCGCTAATTCATATTATTATAAAATACCTTTTAAGATAGGACAACTGTTTTAGCTTATAAAACTCACCAAAAGGCTATTTTTTTGACCTTTCAGGCCAATATACTGTTTTGGAATTAACATATTGAAAATATTGATA
>JACQQJ010000089.1 GCA_016207035.1 Nitrospinota bacterium
GAGCCTTTTCTCTAAAATAGAGCAACTATATGGGGTCGCTAACTACGAGAAAGTCGTATGGTTTAAAAGGATATGTTGCGTTGTTCAATATATCTGGCGACGATTGGGGGTTGGAGGCTTCGTCCTCCAGCCTACCAGCTAATGGGAGAAGGCAGCAAAGGGAGGGACAACTACAACATATTACTGGGGTGAGAGTGAGAGGATGACTGATTCTTATGGCTGGTATGATAAAAATTCTAACGATAAAACCCATCCTGTTGGATAGAAGAAGCCAAATGCATACGGACTTTATGATATGGCTGGTAATGTATTGGAATGGACTTCAAGTGATTATGATAATGGTGAGTATAAATATTAGCGGGGTGGGTCGTGGAACCTTGCTGCAAAATATGATAGTTCATCTTTTCATCGTGTCAAAGCTAAACCAGTCGTTCGCAGCGACAATCTCGGCTTTCGCTGTGACAAGTAATAATAGACCCTTTGCCCTGCTCAGGGCAAGGTTATTTTCTGAGTTCTGAGTTTCTATTTTCTGGGGTTTTTTCCTAAGCCCCTATCCCTTGCCCTTCTCTCCATAGAGGCCTGGGGTGATGGAGGGTGAGAGGGTATTTATTGAATCAAAACTAGTTTTACAGTAAGATAGTTTTACACGAGGAGGTGAAAGCAATGGATTTTTACACAATGGTGTTAAGAAAGAGTGAAATTTATTGGGTTGTTTTGTGTCTTGAAAATGGTCTGGTTGGACAAGGGATTTCAAAAGAAGAAGCCGTTAAAAAACTTAAAGAAGCAATAGGTTCTTTTGAGGATGCCTGTAAAAGTGAAGGAGATATTTATAGTGCCCCTCTTTCTATTAGAGAGCTTCATGAGTTCTTAACAGTGGAAGGGAAAAAGCCTATTTCAGAAGAATATGAATTAAGAGCAGTGTATGCCTAAAAATATCCCTTCCTTAAAACCAAAAGAGCTCGTCAGAATTTTAAAAGCTGGCGGTTGTGCTTATCTCAGGGAAGGTAAGGGAGACCACAGATTGTATTTTCGTTATCTTGAAGGAAAGAAAAGAGTAGTTCCTATTGATATGGGAGCGAGAGAGTTATCCCCACCCTATGTTCTGCGTATCTTTCGACAGTTTGGTTTTATGGATAATGAAATTGAAGATTTGTTAAGGAGATAAAATGGTTTTTACTCTTTTACCATATTTAAGACTGTGCAAGGATTTGGGCATATTTTCTCTCACCCGCTGGTTTATCCTTTGATGTCCAGATTCCATTCCTGTGTTGCATCATGAACATAATTAATCAACAATTTCAAATGTGACCCTTCCTATTAACTGTCCTCCCCCTGTCTCTACATCCACTGCCCATACACCTTCTGCATTATTCCCGGTAACAGTCCTTTTTGACCATGTCCTGTAGCCATCTTTCCTGCCGCCTGTAATGTCCTGCCTGACCTTTTGCACCATCACGCCATCCCTTTTCCACACATGCCATAAATTTTCTTTCATGCCCATTGGGGCAAATATGGATGTATAGCAGTATATTATTTCAAGTCCTTTTGAAGATATGGTGGAAAAGGGGGTTACAGGCTCTTTTTTTATCCTGTCAATATCAATACTTGCCGTGCCAAAGACAATTTTCAATGGGACAGGTGGTATAAAATCCTTCAGCATATTTATTGTCAGCAGTGAGATCAGCACCGCCACAAAAACAAGCCCTCCCTTTGTTCTTTTAAATAATTCTCTGTAATCAATGAAAAGAGGCGCCAGCAATAGGTCGGTGGTGGCGATACTTATATAAAGACTATAAATATTCCTTATACCAAAAAGCACCGGCAGGCAGAAATTTAAAAATGCAAATATATTAAAGGCATAAAATAAAAATTGGGTTATTTTATTTCTCATGATTAATGTCCGGTAGACATTGTCAAAGGTAGTTATAATGTCAAATACCACAATTAAAATAAGGAAGATAACATTCTTTGAAAAAACCGTTGAGCTTTGATAATAAATCGGGAGGAGAAATAAAATCAAATCCTGATAGAGATTTTGGTTTATAAATTCAACACACCATTTTGCAATAGGAAAGAATTTGTTTTCATGGGGGAGGTATTTTACAAATCTTAAAAGGAGAAGCGTTGTAATTCCTATGAATATCAGATATATGAATACCCATCTTATAAAATCAAAACCTCTTTCCCATAGAAGTATAGTCAACATCCCGAAGAAAAGAGACAGGTAAGGAAAAAACTTGTAATAGCGGTTGGACAGCCGTGTAAGTTTATCTGCAATGAAAATAATTCTGTCTTTTAAACACATTACCTATTTACTCGACTTTTTGTGGTCAGACTCAATTTTGATTATAATATTCCGCTGCCCTATTCCTGTAACAGATTCAACGGGATAGATAGGTGATTTTGACTTTGCATACAATAGGTGCAAGTCTTTGAGCTCATATAAAGCTAACTTGAGTTCAGGTTTAATACGGAGTGCAGTTAAAAATTCTCTGTATGCCTTTGATGGATTCCCCTTTTTCAAGGAAATCCCCTTCTTAAGGTGTCTCTTTGCCTCTATATCAGCTATCCTAAAAAGCCTTCTCATCCCCTCTTTTGCCACCTTGTTTGACGGGTCTATGGTAAGGGCTATTTTAAATTCTTCAATAGCCGTTGAGATCTCCCCCTGCTGTTCAAGAGTAAAAGCCTTTTTGAGATGTTCTTCTAAAAATGGTTTAAATGGATTTGTTCTATCAGGTGTATGCTCGACCCCTTGGAGGGGTCCTTTTGGCGGCTCTACGACATGAGGTTGCCTGGCAGAAGGAGTGGCACAGGCAAAAAAAATAATGCTTGGTAAATAGAATAAGAGAAAAAGATATGTTTTAAATTGTCTTTCTTGATACATAGAAAAATATAAATATTTGCCACAGAGTTCACAGAGAACACAGGGGAAGACAGATAACACCAGACACCAGTGCACCAGATCACCAGTAAAAAAACTGGTGACTGGTGACTAATGACTAGTGACCTCTTCTTTGTGACCTCTGTAACTTCTGTGTCCTCTGTGGCTTATCAGGTTTTTGTTCTGATAAAGTAATCATAACTGAATGAGCAGTAAAAGATTCTTAAACAATGTTACTGCTACTCTTTTCTGAAGGTATCTAAGAGTTTTATAAAATCTTCAATCTTGTTACTGTTGAATACCATTGTGCGATTCAGGGAAAAATTATTATAAAAGAAGGGATTGCCGCCTTTTATAACGGTAAATGCCCCTTTGTATTGATATTTTTTCAAGACCTTAATAACTGTATCATTAAAAGTACCGAAGGGATATGCAAGATAGAGCGGCTTAACACCGAGCTTTTTTTCAATAATTTTTTGTGACCCACCTATCTCATTTTCTAATCGCTGAATATACCTGATTTCAGATTCCCCTTCTTTTATTTTGGTCAGGTCAGGATGTGATGTGGTGTGTGATTGGACATCAATAACACCTTCATGCAATATCTCCTTTATATCATCCCATGAAAGGGTTATCTTCCCTGGTTTTATCAAATCTGTATAAATAAAGAGTGTTGCCCTAAAGCCATATTTCTTCAAAATGGGAACTGCTATAGTCCTGGCGCTCTTCCAGCCATCATCAATGGTTATTACAACCGAGTTTTTTGGCGGGCGGGTCTTATAATTTATAAAGTCAGAAAGTTCTTTCAGGGTTATTACCTTATAGCCGTTTAGTTTGAGATATGCCATCTGCCTGTCAAATGTCTCTTCAGTAACAATCATCTTATCATTAACTTTCTTTTTACTGAATTGATGATAGCAGAGGATCGGGACCATCTGGTATCCCTCAGAATGAATGCCGCCTGGATTTATTGATTTATGCGGAATTATTATTTCTCTATCAGGAGTAATCTTTGTATTATGGTTGAATTCAGAAATAATATAAGAAATGTTTTTATCTCCATAGTATTTCTCTGCTAAGGATTCGTAGGTATCTGACGGACTGGCAATAACGACGATATAATCCTCTGATATTCTCTCCCTATCTTTTCCTGTGAACTCTGGTTCAGGTATTTTTTTCTTTTCAATCTGTGTGAGGTGGAAAGGTTTCTTCTCCGGCGAAGGCAAAATTCCCATACATCCAGCAGAAAGGATGATACCAAGGGTTAACAAAAAAGGGGTAAATTTATATGCAGGCATTTTCAATACTTATCAGTAACATAGAGAAATCATTTACATATACACTTCCAATATTATCATGTAATTTACCCCGCACCCCGTAATAATGAAATGGGGTGCAAAAAATAACATCATTAAAATGCCAAGTCCTTCAGGGTGGGGTGCGGGGTTTACTATTTTTCTTTAACATCTTTTACCCAATATCTCTCATATTCACTGAAGAATGAAAGGGTCTTTAAATCTTTTATCCTATCTATGAAAACAGTTCCGTTCAGATGATCTATTTCATGCTGGAGGACGACAGCAAAAAAACCGGTAGCATTTATTGACACCGATTTCCCTTTTCTATCCATGGCGCTTACTCTCACACTCGTTGAACGGGGAACAAGACCCCTGAAGTCTTCAATGCTCAGACACCCTTCCCATCCATCAGCCTTTTCTTCGGAATACCATGTAATGACTGG
Source organism: Nitrospinota bacterium (assembly GCA_016207035.1). Classification (GTDB taxonomy): domain Bacteria; phylum Nitrospinota; class Nitrospinia; order UBA9942; family UBA9942; genus JACQQJ01. The sequence continues at coordinate 4,623 of JACQQJ010000089.1, forward strand.
ATTTATAAGGACTGTAAGGGGTATATTCATAGTATTGGGGTACCTTACACTGCCTGCTGACTCAATCACAGTAATCTGCCTTGGTTCATGAATCTGAGGTGCAGCCAATCCTACCCCTTCATACTCCCTCATAGTTTCAACCATATCATCAATCAACTTCTGCACATAGGGGGTCATTATATCTTTTGATGATAATGATGATGTCTCCTGCCTCAAAACAGGGTTACCTAATTGTGCAATTTTTAGTATTGACATAGCAAACCTCTTCCCATTTTCTGTGTAATGATTTTTTTATCCCCGTATATGTTTGCTTCTTAAATTTTAATCTATACTATATTATATAA
>JACQQJ010000090.1 GCA_016207035.1 Nitrospinota bacterium
TCGTGTATCCCAAGATTCCTGGCAACCTCTATGATATTAGCCCCAGGTTCTGTGGCAAGTTTTACTGCCTCCATCTTGAATTCCTTTGTGAAACTCCTCCTTACCCCTTTACTCATCTGACACCTCCTTTGTATTATTATACTTTACTCATGCTTAACTCGGTGTCTACTTTTTTGGGGGAAGGTCAAGTTCTCTTTGAAAAGAAGTGGAAGAAGTATACATCTGCTGTAGAGTGTCTATTAAAAAACATAGATGTGTGTCTAACCTATTATAAGTTCCCCTATATACATTGGAAGCGTATAAGGACGACAAATGCTATAGAGAGGGGATTCAGGGAGGTGAGGCAGAGGGTAAGAGGTATAGGAAGGTTTCAGAATGAGGATAGGGCATTAGCCCTTGTATATTGGAAGATAAAAGATGCACAGGAGAGATGGAATGGACTCTCTATGACAGAGGAGGCAAAAGTGATTTTAAAAGCTCTAAAGTATTCTAAGATGATGAAGCAAGTAGTGAGCGAAAAGAACCTAATGGTAGCCTAAAGGAGATACTATGAAAAACCTTGAGGATAAAACCTTTGAGAGAATTTACAGAAAATACTTGACAGTACCTCCCCTGTCTTTCCTTATTCCTCTTTTCTTATTGGAAGACCAACCGTAATATCTAACCATCTGCTCTTCATAATGAGAAATATGTAAGGTTGAGAGATGTTCGTGCTGTTATGACAGGAGGGAACAGGAGATAAAATCTATATTCATATAATGAACTGTTGCAGTATACTATGTCTGCCTGTTCATTTCATCCATTGCCTCTTTGTATAGCTTATCTGCCCTTGATGTATATCTTGGTGAAAAGTGGAATATCTCTAGTTTTTTTACCCCTGCCATCCTTGCAAGTTCACCTGACTGTTTTGCTGTAAGGTGGTATCTCTCAGTTGCCTTACTGTTATCCTCATGTAAAAAAGTTGCCTCGCAGTAAAGAATATCTGAGCCTGAGGCGAGAGAGATAATCTTTTCTCTATTCTTTTTGCTGTATATGGCATCCACTACATAGGTAATCTTCTGTCCTTTGGTGATAATGACAATCTCATCTACAATATCCTTCAGTCTGAATATCTTTGACCCTTTAATATAAGGAACTTCAATTTCGTAATCACCTGGTCTTCCCTCCCTTATATACCTTTTCAATTCAGATAGCCACGGACCTACAGGGAGGTCAAGTTTTATCAGGGTATCCTTTTTTATATTTATGTGTTGTTCCTCTGAGAATGAAAATGCCATAGATTGTATAAGATGGTCGAGATGGGCTGCCTCTATTTTGAAGAGGGGTTCGTTTATCAGGATTCCTTTAAAGGGGGTATCTGATAGGGTATCTTCTCTCCTGAATCTATCCCTGCAAATAAATCTGGCAGATTTTATTTTATCTTCTGAAACCTCTTTTACTTCGAGTATAAAGGGATAATCCCCAACCAGGTTCCATGTATACCCATGAAGCTTACCCTCTACATTCTCTATTATTCCAGGGGGACCAAATACCCGTAATATCTTATCTCTCCCAAGATATAACCGCAGAATATGGTCAAACCCAATGAAGTGGTCTATATGGGTATGGGATATAAAGATGTCTGAAACAGTTAAGAGCTTTGAGGGCTCTAAAGAATCGTTGTTTCCTAAATCAAAAAGGATTGCCCTCTTTTCTCTGAATATCTTTATATAGAGACCAGGGTCATCAAAGGGCCCGTTGATGAGATATGAATGAAAGCTTGGCTTCATGGTAATGGCCCCAACGGGTTTCGAACCCGTGTTTTTATGTGTATCAATATTGACATATTTCAAAATTTAGCATATTTATTCACTGTAAGTCTATGTGCTTTTTTTATCTTTCTTATCAAAAATTACACAGAAAGTTTTCATTATCCTTGCAAATTTACACTTGACATCCATTTTTCATGAGCCTACAGTAATATATAAAGGATTCTTATTTTGTCTTGCTAACCAATTAAATAACTAAAAGGAGGAGGATACTATGGAAAACTTAAAGGCAAAAGACATCATGACAAGGCCTGTTGTTTCAGCAAGAAAAAACGCATCTGCACGGGATATTTCACTTCAGCTTCTTTCAGGTCTCTTTAGCGGAATGCCTGTTACTGATGAAAGAGGAAGGGTTTTAGGTATTGTAACAGAATTCGATCTTCTGGAACATATATCAAAAGGGGAGGAGCTTGCAAAGCTTACTGCAGAAGATATCATGAGTAAGAATCCAATAACTGTTGATGTCGGCACCCCTATGAAGGATCTCCTTACTACTATGCTGGATAAAAATATTATCAGACTTCCTGTTACAAATGAAGGCCGCCTCGTGGGCATCATTGCGAGATGTGATATTCTGAAGGCATTTATAGAACCTGAGTTTGAAACTTATATGTAACATATTGCCAATATGTTATCTGAAATCTACTGTTCATCACCTTCTTTTTAGCCTTATCAACAGATCTCTGAAAGTCTGTATTGGAGTCTTTCTATAGCAGTAATTCCCACTATTTTTAATGGCCCCAACGGGTTTCGAACCCGTGTTTCCGGCGTGAGAGGCCAGCGTCCTAGGCCGCTAGACGATGGGGCCAATAGCATAATTAATCTTTTACTATAACGGTATAAGAATGTCAATTATTAAGCTGCCTTTGCCTCTTTTCCTTTCAGGTTTACAGAAATGACCTTTGACACCCCATCATCTTCCATAGTTACGCCGTAGAGAATATCAGCAAATGACATGGTCTTCTGATTATGGGTAATTATCATGAACTGTGTCTTTGCGCTCATCTCTTTCAGCATATCCCTGAACCTGAATATGTTTGACTCGTCCAGTGGTGCATCAATTTCATCTAAGAGACAGAAAGGACTCGGTTTTACCATGAATACAGAAAAGAGGAGTGCAATGGCTGTCATCGACTTCTCGCCTGCTGAAAGGAGGGAGATATTCTGAAGTTTTTTCCCCGGAGGTTGGACGATAATATCCACACCGGTTTCTATTATATTACTCTCATCTATGAGAATCAGGTCAGCCCTCCCGCCTCCAAACAACCTCCTGAATATACTTTTGAAATGCTCATTTACTTTTTTGAAGGTATCAGTGAACATTTGCCTGGTGGTACTATCTATCCTCTCAATAGCCTGGTGGAGTGATTTTATGGATTGAATAAGGTCATCCTGCTGTGACTTTAAAAAGGTATATCTCTCACTTATAGTTTTATATTCCTCTATTGCCGTCAGATTTACATCACCAAATCTTTCAATTTCGCCCCTTAAAAATTCCAGTCTCTTATGTATATCTTCCAAATTTATCTCTCCTCTATCTACCCCTGGAATTTCAGATTCTATGACATTATATTCCTCCTCCGCCCTTTTTTTCAGGTGATTTACCTGGAGGTTTAGTTCAGACCGCTTAAGACCTAAGGTATTTAAAGTCTCTCTCATCAATGATAGTTCTGCCTCTATGACACTGATCTCCTCTTCTATCCCCTTGAGGAATTCATTCCTTTCCCTGAGATACTCATCTTTTATGATTATTTCTTTCTTCTTTTCATCTCTCTTTAAGGAAATATGAAATATCCTATCCTCTATATCCCTTATCGTCCCTTCTAATTCTTTTTTCCTGTTCGAGATTTTAATCCCCTCCTCCTCCCTTTTTTCTATCCGTTTTTCTATGTCCATCCTCCCCTTTTCTATCCTATTCATCTCCATCCTGATACCCTCTGTCTTTCCATTCAGTGATGTCAGGGTTATTTTTATTTTATTTGTATCGTCAACAAAGGTATCAAGATTTGTCCTTAATATTTTTATTTCCTCCTTTAACTTATTACTCTGCAATACTTTCTTACTATAGCAATCCTCTTCCCTTACAATCTCATTTCTATATCTGTCTGCCTCACCGGTAAATTCCCCTATCTCTATATCAAATTCTTTTTCTTCAAATGATAAGGTATGCATTTTCTTTTTCAGCCTTTCAATCTCATCATTTATTTTAGAAAGACTATTCTCCTCATTTTTGAGTTTGAACTCCTCATCCCGTATATATTTTTCCAGCCCTGTTATTTTTGATTCAAGGGATTCTATCTCTGATTGTATATCGTCTCTCTTTTTTCTGGATCCATCCAGTTCAATGTTAAGATTTTCTATTTCCCTTCTTATTTCTGCTATCTGCCTCCTCCTCTGCATCAATCCCTCTTCGCTCCCCTTTCTTTTACCCCCTGTAATCGAACCGTATGGGTCTATAACCTCTCCATCGAGAGTTACAAAAGTATACGGTAACCTGTTACTCCTCCATATATCTAATGCAGTTTGTATATCATTAACAATGAATACATCACCAAGAAGGCATTCCAAGATACCCTTATATTTCTCATGATATTTTAAAAGTTCAGTTGCCCTTCCTATGAAACCGTTTGAACTGTTTACATTATTTAAGCCATTGTTATGAAGATTTCTTAAAGTAAGGGGAATGAACTTTGCCTTCCCTGCTGAATGAGATTTTAAATACTCCAGTGCCTTAATACAATCGTCATGGCTCTCCACCACTAACCCCTGAAGCCTGTCTCCTAAAACAGACTCAATGGCTGTTTCGAACTCGACGGATGTTTCAATAAAGTCTATGAGGACTCCGTGAATTCCACTTATAGCTCCGACATCCTTTGATTTGATGAGTGACTTTACACCCTCGTCATAACCTTCGAGATTTGCCTGGAGTTCTTCAAGTGAATTGAGAAGCGAGATACGGGTACTGAGCCTCTCTTTTATATTTGATAGTCCTTTCTCGCTGAGATTTAACCTCTCTTTCATATCATTTAACCGAAGGGCTAACTCGTCTTTATCCATTTTAAATTTATCTAATTGCCCTGTTATCTCTGTTACCTTCTTTGATGTATTTTCAAAATTTTCATTCAAATCGTTTAAATTGTCCTCAATCTCCTTTTTCTCTATAATGACCCTTTCTTTCCTCTTTTTTATAAAATCAAGCCTTGTATCAAGGGTAGATAGATTGTTCTTCTTCTGTGATATCTCCCCGAGAAGTTTTAAAATTTCAGTATCAAGGCCCTCAAGCGTTGATTGCAGTTCTTTGTATCCCTTATTCATCTCTAAAAGGGCGCCCTCTTTCTCATTATAAACCCTATTTTGTTCTTCTATCTCAGACGAATATTTCTTCATCTCAAGGATTCTATCATTATACTGGCTATCAAGACTTTCCATTTCCCTCTTTAATCCATCTATCTCCTCACTCGCCCTGCCCTCTTCATCTGACAGATCAGCAAACTGTCTTTTCATGAGTTCAATATGCTCCTCATCCCTCTCTATTTTAGTTTCCAGTTCATACTCTTCCTGTCTCTGGTTTGCCAATGCCTTCTCTTCAGAAGTCAATTCTATCCTTAAGTTTTCTATTGTATTCTTTAAAGAAGAGCCCTTTGCAGACACCTCAACCTCCTTCTCTTTATGGATATTATATTCATCATCAGCACCCTTAAGAATATCGTATACCTTGTGTAGTTCTATAGAGAGGAGCTTAAGTCCGAGTTCCCTTATCTCTCCGCGATATTTTTTATACCTCTCTGCCTTATTTGCCTGTCTTTTGAGTGAGTTCATCTGCCTCTCAATCTCATTTACTATATCGCTGATTCTCAAGAGGTTCTGTTGAGAAGACTCAAGCTTCTGTATGGCAGCATTCCTCCTGTACTTATACTTCATCACCCCCGCAGCCTCTTCAAATATAAATCTCCTGTCCTCTGGCTTTGAATTTATAATCCTGCCCACCTGCTCATGTTCTATTATGGAGAACCCTCTTGTGCTTATACCGGTATCGAGAAATACATCTACCACATCCTTAAGCCTGCATTGGGTCTTATTTATATAATATTCACTCTCCCCCGATCTGAAAAGCCTTCTTGAGACGGTAATTTCTTCATAACCTGAAAATTCACTGGAAGTTATCATACCTTTCAAATTGCCCATTGAAATAGATACCTCTGCCATGCTGAGTGCCTTTCTGCTCTCACTGCCGTTAAATATAAAATCTTCCATCTTACTCCCACGAAGAAGTTTTGCACTCTGCTCCCCGAGGACCCATTTTATTGCATCTGATATATTACTCTTGCCGCAACCATTTGGTCCTACAATAGCGGTAATCCCTGGCTCAAATTCCAGCATGGTTTCATCTACAAAGGACTTAAACCCTACCATTTGAAGAGACTTAAGATACATATTCACTCCTTTCAATTATTTATATACACCACGAATAAATATAAAAACCCTGATTTGGGTCTGGGTAAATTTCGTGGCGAATAAAGAATGTAAATATTCAGCAAACCACGAGATTAACACAAGCCCCTGATTGAATCTTACAGGGGTTAATTTCTCCTTATCATGTGTAAATCTGTGAAATCTTATGGTTTCATTCTTGTAACGGTGTTGACTGAGCATTTACTAAAGAATTGAAGGAAAAATATCATATTATAGTATCTTTGTAAAGAGAAAAATACAATTTATTGTATAAAATATTTTTACAACCACAATATGTTGTATTGCATAAAAATAGTAATTTAAAGTAAACCCCGTTAGATGTTTACTATCTAACGGGGTAAAAAGGTCAAGATTATTTGTGAGAAATGGGTAAAATGTGGTTAATATAAGGGCATATATGTGGAGAGATAAGTTTCTTTTAAATCTTTCTTATTTCACAATTCATATATAGGTAAGCCATTCCCTATATCTGTTATTCCTGCCCTTCACAATATCAAAGAAGGTCTCCTGAATCTTTTGAGTTATTGGACCTCTTACTCCCTTTCCTATGATTCGATTATCCACCTCTCGTATAGGGGTTATCTCTGCAGCTGTCCCGCTGAGGAATGACTCCTCTGCTACATATAATTCATCCCTTGAAAACACCTCTTCTTTTACTCTTATCCCCTGGTCACTGGCAATTTTTATAATGGAATCCCTGGTTATACCTTCTAAAACTGAGAGGAGGGGAGGTGTTTTAATTCCCCCTCTTACAATAAATATATTTTCCCCTGAACCTTCAGAAACATTGCCATTTACATCAAGGAGTATTGCCTCATCATACCCATTCTCAACTGCCTCAATCTTTGCCAGAATAGAGTTGACATAATTCCCGCAGACCTTAGCCTTTGTCATGTTTATATTCACATGAAGCCTTGTAAATGATGATACCTTTGTCCTTATCCCCTTTGTCAGGGACTCTTCACCCAGGTATGCCCCCCATTTCCAAACCACTATTGCAGAATGCACAGAAGCCCCTTTAGAATTCAGACCAAATACATTACTTCCGAGAAAGATTATTGGTCTTATATAACAGGCATCAAATCCATTGATCTTAATAATCTCCTTTACAGCATCTGACAAAACCTCTTTACTATAGGGCATCTTTATACCCACAATGTGGGCAGAATTAAAGAGCCTTTCCATGTGATCATTTAATCGAAAAATTGCTGACCCAGTGTCTGTTTTATAGCACCGGATACCTTCAAATACACCAAGACCATAGTGCAGGGTATGGGTCATTATATGAACATTTGCCTCATCCCAGTTTTTAATCTCACCATCTAACCAGATTTTTCTATTATCCATATCTACTCCAGTTTTATATAGCCACAGGGTTGTGCAGTTTTACGATTTTTTTTAATTCACACTACTATATATTATGAAAAAGTATATTTCAATACAAAAACTCTCTCCACTTGTCTCCTGAAAAGGTAGTACATCAATACCGTTAGTTAAAAATATTATCACATCTGCCCCTCTCTATTGCCAGTTGATCCTCCTCTCCGACCTGACTCATTAGTCCATCTACTTTTACAGGCTCAAAACCGTCTATATCTATCAGAGAAAAGTTCTTCCCACCTCATGTAGCGTCTGAATAGTTTCTGTCTCTGGCAAAACCTTGGGTATATCAACAATGGCTATTCGTCTCCGACTGTTCGGTTAAATAAGGTGGACTTCCCCTACATTCGGTCTTCCTACAATTGCTACTACAGGTTTTCTCATTGATTTATGATAATATGAGTTGCTGATAGATACAAA
>JACQQJ010000091.1 GCA_016207035.1 Nitrospinota bacterium
GAGAAGGGGATAGAACTTATCAAAAAGGGTAATATAAAGATAAGACCAAAGGCTATTTCATTTACTCTTTTTGTCAGGATGTTTATATCAGATATTTTCATTCATGGTGTGGGAGGTGCTAAATATGACAGAATAACTGACGAAATTATAAGAGACTTTTATGGGGTTGAACCGCCTGAATTTATAACTGCATCTCTAACCCTATTCCCATCAGTAACTTTAAAAGATGAAAACCATCTGGACAAGATTAAAGAGTTAGAAGAGAAAATCAGAGATATGAAATATAATCCTGATAGATACATTGAATCTGTTCAACATCCTCTCCCTCAAGAGGATAGGTGGAAGGTAAGAATGAATGAGGATACAGAAGTTATGCTGAGAGAAAAGGAATACCTTCTATCCTTACTTAAAGAAGCTCATGAGGATAGAAAGGATATTTTATTAAAACTAAAAAAAATTAACGATACAATATATCAGAGGGTTAAAACCACTGTTCCTGTAAGAGAGGAAGAATTAAATATCTTAAAAAAACGACAGAAAGAAATAGAGGCAATTCAAATGAGGGAGTATCCTTATTTCCTCTTTTCTCCGTATGAAATCATGAAAGCCATTTCAACGGGGCAATAATTTAAATAGTCTGTTCCAGTTGTCAAACCCACCTATTATTTCTCCTCCAAATTCGTATCTATTATGTTTAATTCTTTTTACATTGGCAATACGGACAGAAAAAATATCCCTCAAATTATCCTCAGAAAAGAGAGCAGCCTTGCCGTTATAGACCTCACCTATTTTAGCCTCAAATTCTATTTCCCCCCTAAATCCCTTTTTACTAATGTCCTTTATGGCACATAATTTCCAATTATTATTCACCATAATTTCGATAGATTGGAGCTGATTTATGATACTACTGACAATTTTTAAGGCAGTACTATATCTTTTATTCAACCTTTTTTCATCTATTGTGGATATTCTATCGGTTACAATTGTATTAATTACCTTATTACGGCCACCCTCTTTGCCAAAATAAAAAAATCTATCCGCCACTGCTATTATCTCATTTACTGTTTTCCCATCTAATGGATAGGTGGCTACCCCTGATGTTATTGTTATCCTTTCGATATTTTCATTTGGAATTTTCACTGTAAGCGTTTTTTGTATTATAGTCCTGAGCTTTTCAGCTATTAATGTAGCACCATCCTTATCTGTTTTTGGTAGCAGTATTATAAATTCCTCACCACCATATCTGGCAACAATATCACTCTGCCTCATATTTGATTTTAAGATAGATGCTAATTTCTTAAGTATCTCGTCGCCGAATAAATGTCCGTATTTGTCATTAAAATATTTAAAGTTATCAATGTCTGACATAACTATTGAAAATAACTCTCCATGCCGTTCTGCCTTACTATACTCCTTATAACTGCTTTCAATAAAATATTTTCGCGTATACAGGGTTGTTAGACCATCAATAATAGAATCTCTCTGTGCCTCCTCATAAAGCCTCGCCCTTTCAATAGTATTGGCAATATTCTCTGCTACAGAATTAAATAACATTTTATCTTTTTCCCTGAAGGCATTGGTCTCTCTCTTATGTATATTTAAAACACCGATTGTTTTCCCATTACTTAACTTTAAAGGGAGCGATAGAAAAGAGCCTATAGAGGGTATCTTACCTTTATAGTAAAGAAATCTCTCATCCTTACTTACATCCTGTATCAAAATTGCCTCACCAGTCTCAGCTACAATACCTGAAATTCCCTCTCCAATTTTAAAAGTTACATCTTTTGCCTCTTTACAGGTTGACTCATCTTCCTTCCGCATCTTAAGCTCATTCTTCTCCTCATCCATCAGCATGATACAAAAATGCTCAATCCTGAGAGACTCCTTTAACTGATCAATGGTCCTGCTGAAAAGGTCATTTAACTGGAGAGAGAGGTTAAAATTTTTGCTTAAGGCATAAAGTGAATAGAGTTCAAATAATCTTTCCTTTAGTGCCTCAGTCTCCTTTTCTAAAGAAATAAAAAGTTTATAATCATCACCTGATTTTAAACCGATTATACTGTCCATAGACCTTTTCCCGAATTAAACGACACAGGTTGTCAAAGTTATGTTACATACTTATCATAAGAGCAAGATAAAATTTATACCAATTTAATGAAAAAATAAAGAAAAATTCATAATTGTATTAAAGTCTATCATAGGAGAGACCGCCATCAAAATAAATTAAAATCTTTTTTAAGTCTTTTAATATCAATATTATCTTTAAAAAGTTCCATATATCTCCCAATTTTTTTCTCATCTTCAAAATCAAGGCTAACTACTGCCTTATCCAGTCTTTCAATTGTGGAATAAGTGTCAAGATTGACAATGATTATTGGGATACCCTTTTCCTCTGCCTTTCCTATAACAACACTATTAGGGTATCTCCCACCGGTAAGAATTATCCCCTTCGTAGAGGTCTCCATTGCCGCAATTTGGAGATCCGACCTGTCAGCACCGGTAATGACTAACTTATTATTTATCCTCCTGAAATAATTTAAGGCGAGTTCCAGATCCATTGCCCCTATAACATAATTTACTGCCAGCTCATCCATTTTATCTTTGCAGCATACAATCTCCCCTGATACAAGGTCACAGATCTTCTGTAAACTGATAGCCCCTAAAAATTTATCTTCAGGTATAACACCATAGATAGGTATCCCGTCACCTTCCATGAAAGGCATTAAGACATTTCTTACATAATCTATCTTTTCAGGCATTACCTGCGTAATTATGACCCCCTGCAGCCTGTCTCTCAGTATATCTTTAATAAACCTGACATTGTTAACAAAACTTATTTCACTCATAAATCTGTCTATAAGCAGTATATATGTATCTAAAGTCTCTGCCAGTCTTGCCCCGTGAGCACCAACAATACTTCCATCAAAGAGGCAATTACCCCCTTTAATGATTATTATATCCTTATCAAATAACAGTCTCTTGTAATTTTCCTCTATTTTTTTTAAAAAGTCCCCAGCCCTTCTGTTGAAGATACTGAATATTGTATCTTGCGTGAGGATAACCGGGCATATAAGGTCATAAGGGTCTTTGAGTTTAAGGACATTTTTCATGAGATAGGCATCATGGTCAGTAATTATACCATCTATGACGATAGGTTGGTCACCTACAGGCTTAAAATACCCTATCTTTAATCCCCCTTTTTCAAATAAAAGTCCAAGTGCCCATGCCAAAAGGCTTTTACCCGATTTGACACCAGTAGAATTGATAAATATTGATTTCATATCTCCTCCTTTAGTCTGAACCGGCTATCTATTGCTATAACACCATTTCCTTTGGGTCTTACGATAAGGGGATTTATCTCCCCCTCAATGATCTCAGGAAAATCTATTGAAAGATAAGAAAATTTAATTATTGCATCATGAAGTGATCTTAAATCACACTCCTTTTCACCCCTTATACCTTTGAGGAGAGGGAAAGATTTTATTTCTGAAATCATAGAGTCTGCATCAAATCTGTTCAGAGGACATAATCTGAAAGACACATCCTTCAATGCCTCTACATATATACCACCCATACCAAACATGAGCATTGGCCCAAAGGATTGGTCTCTGGTGAAACCTATTATTACTTCTTTTCCGTCTGTAATCATCTCCTGAATTGATACCCCTGAAATAAATGCATTGGGCATATACCTTTTTACAGTCGACATCATCTTCTCAAAGGCATTCCTTACTTCATCCCTGTCTTTTAGCCTTGTTACAACACCACCTACATCGGTTTTATGGAGGATATCAGGAGATACAATCTTCATAGCCACAGGATACCCTATTTCTCCCGAATAAAAAACAGCCTCATCTGTATTTTGTGCTACAGCACTCTTGGGTATCGGAAAATCGTAGGATAATATTATATCTTTTGATTCCTCGTATCCAAGCGTAAAAATTCGTCTTTTCAAATGGTTATCAATAGTATCTCTAGCTTTTACTTTATTTATAGGAAAAGAGGATTCTTCATCTGATGACCTTTCTAATCCTCTTTTATATTGAGCCATTATTTCAAAACACCTGACTGCCTTTTCTGGAAAGAAGATGTTTGGTATCCTGTTTTTATCCAGAAAATCTGCCCCCTCTTTTACCGAAACCTTTCCCATAAAAGATGTAAATGTTGTTTTTCCATATTCATGAAAAGTATCAACTACAGCTTGAGCTGTCCCTTTTGCATCTGTCATCTCCTGTGGGGTAAGTATAACAAGTAATCCATCCACACCCCTGTCCTCAGCCACAGTTTTAAGTGCGATACTGAATCGTTTTACATCTGCATCACCCACCACATCTACAGGATTATATATTGAGCAGAGAGGGGGGAGTGACTCTCTTAACCTTTTAATAGTATCGTTACTAAAAGATGCCATTTTTATAGTTGACATATCACAGGCATCGGCGGCCAGAATACCTGGTCCACCTGCATTTGTTATTATGGCAAGCCTGTCCCCTTCTGGAATAGGTTGATATGAAAATGACTTTGCATAACCGAGCAGCTCCTCAATTGACCCGGCTCTAATAATGGAAGATTTTATAAATGCCGCTTTAAAGGCCTTTTCAGTTCCAGCTAAGGTGCCTGTATGGGAAGACACAGCCCTTGCCCCTGCGTTAGAGTTTCCTGATTTAAGGATGATTATGGGCTTTCTTTTTGATACCTCTTTAGTTACAGAGACAAATTCCAAGCCATTCTTTACCCCCTCTATATAGCCCGCAATAACATTGGTATCAGGGTCATCGCCAAGAAATTCTAAAACCTCTGTCTCTGTTATATCAGCCTCATTACCAAGACTTATCATCTTTGAAAAGCCTGTGTTCTCCCCTGCAGCATAATCAATTATAGAAGTAAGAATAGCGCCTGATTGGGATACAATTGATATATCTCCTTTAGGTGGAATATTTGCAGAAAATGTGGCATTCAGTCTTGCCGAGGTATTCACTATGCCCACACAATTTGGACCAATTATCCTCATATTCCACTTCTTTGCCCTGTTTATGAGGTCATACTCTAATTTTGCACCTTCCGTTCCTGTCTCTTTAAATCCTGCAGATATTATCACAATTGAATGTATGCCTGCCTTTCCACATTGTTCAATTGCCTCAAGTACTGCCTGAGGGGGTATAATCATGATACATAAATCTATACTCTCTTGAATATCTTCAATGCTAGGATAGGCAGAAATTCCCATAATTTTTTCTGCCTTTGGATTTACGGGATAAATTTTACCGGGAAAACCGAAATCAATAATATTCTTTATAACCGCGTGACCAACTTTTCCTTTTGATTCCGATGCACCTATAAGTGCAAGTGATTGAGGATAAAAAAAATTGTTCAGCATAGGCAAAATATACAACTTTTAACTTTAGGATGCAAATATTAACTCTATAGATGAACTGGAATCAAAATTAAAAGAACTATCAGGTGGTGCAGAGGATAGAACAGTTATAGTAAGGGCGGATAGAAAATTGAATTATGGTGATGTAATCAGGATTATGGGTATATATAGAGAGGCTAAGATAAGGGATATAGGGGTGACTATCAGATAAATTCAAAATTAAATTTAATGTTTTGATTTTTGCCTTGATTTCCCTTTATACATTTTCTCCAGTTGTTATCTTTTCCAATGCAGGTATATTCTTTATCCATATCTTTCCTCTTTTTGAGGTAATGAGTCCCTTCCTTTTAAACTTACTTATTGTCCTTATCGAGGTCTCAACTGTGGTTCCAACCATATCAGCCAATTCCTGTCTTGTTATTGAGATTGGATCCCTTCCTTTAAATGTTTGTTCATTAAAAAGTTTAAGAAGCACCCTTGCAATCCTTACCTCTACCTTTTCTACCGCCACAGTCTGTATAATCTCACTAGCTTTCATTAATCTTATGGCTAAAGTCTTTGCCATGGATGATGTTAAACCAGGAAATTTCTTCTCTAAGTTTAAAAAATGTCCTATTGCGATCTTAAGTATTATGGATGGTTCACATGCAATAGCAGAAACAGGAAAGGGTTCTTCAGAAAGAAATGCCATGAGGCCGAAAATATTACCTGGTTGAAGAATATCCACAATAATATCTCTACCAGAGGGTGAATGTTTTATTCTTTTTATTCTCCCTTTATAGACAAAATATACATATCGGCATGCCTCTCCTTCACGCCAAATATATTTATCCTTATCATACTTCTCCTCAATAAATAAATTTGAAAGCTTTTCTATTTCCTCTTCAGTAAAAGATTTAAATTCCGATATACCTTTTAAAAAAGATTTCTTTTCAATTTCTCTCATCTTATTTTTTATGATACCACAAAATTTTTATTTTGGAATTCAATTATTATACTGGAATTTCCCTGCAATTTTTATGTTAATAAAAAGATAAGTGAGAAGAAGAGTTGATTTGATGATTTTGGTAATCTTTCCCTTAACCTATACTTATAATTCAAGAAAACCCTCTCTGCCACAATTGTATAAATATACCAGATTTCTTTTTATGATATAAATCATATAAATTTATTCCATGAGAATGATAGAAGCTCTAATAATTTACGACGAAGGGCACGGAGACACAGAGAAAGACAGATAGGACACCAGACAACAGTGCACCAGTAAAAAAACT
The DNA here is from genome assembly GCA_016207035.1 of Nitrospinota bacterium. Taxonomy (GTDB): domain Bacteria; phylum Nitrospinota; class Nitrospinia; order UBA9942; family UBA9942; genus JACQQJ01. The sequence continues at coordinate 6,649 of JACQQJ010000091.1, forward strand.
GGTGACTGGTGCGACCCATCCACTGGATGGGTGCCCCGGACTGGTGACCTTTTCTTTGTGACCTCTGTAACCTCAGTGTCTCAGTGGTTAATCAGGTTTTTGTTCTCGTTAAAAAATAGAATATCCTTTAAGACAGAGATAGAATATAATTCCTTTAAAAGAGTATGTAGTTTATACTCCATCAGACTATTCACTTTACTTTAATCAGGATAAACCTTTGGATATAGTTTCGGAGAGGTTAAAGCCCCTCCTTTGAGATCAATTAAGCCTATGAAAAATAAAGTGATATTTGTAACAGGTGGTGCAAGAAGTGGCAAGAGTGACTTTGCATTAAGGTGTGCAGAAAAAATCGGAAGGATAAGGGCTTATATAGCTACCGCAGAGGTGCTTGATGATGAGATGAAGGAGAGGATTATAAATCATAAAAGGCTGCGGGGTGATGATTGGGATACAATAGAGGAACCTAAAAATCTCCTGATTGCATTTGAATCCCTCCATCGCACATACGATGTTGCAATTATTGACTGCCTTACTCTCTGGGTTTCAAATCTTATAAAAGATGGGTTGACTGATGATACCATTTTAAAAATGACCGATGCCTTTATGCAATTAATAAATAGACTTAAGTTAAGCCTTATCATAGTATCAAATGAGGTCGGAATGGGAATTGTTCCTGATAATCCTCTGGCAAGGAGATTCAGAGATATTGCAGGGAAGGTTAATCAATTAATAGCATCTATCTCTGACGAGGTTTACTTTATGGTTTCTGGAATATCTATAAGAATAAAATAACTTATAATGCAGTTAAGAGATAATTTTATTTTGTCTCTCCAGTTCCTTACTATAATCAATATCAGAAATGATACGAAAGTTGCGTCAGGACAGATTGATAAGGAAAGACTGGGGAAATCAGCGATATTTTTCCCTCTGGTAGGGGTATTCATAGGTTTTATACTTGTTATTACCTCGCAGGTGGCATCACTGTGGCTGCCTGTATCAGTAACGGATGCAATGGTGATGATAGTTTTGATTATTGTAACTGGCGGGCTCCACATAGATGGTTTTGCTGATACCATAGATGGTTTTGCAGGCGGGAGAGACAAGGATAGTGTATTAAGAATTATGAAGGATAGTAGAATCGGGACATTTGGTGTTGCAGGATTAGTAATGTTACTTCTGACAAAATACCTATCAATTCAGAATACCCAGATAGATGTTAAGTCCTGGGTATTGGCATCAATGCCAGTCTTTGGTAGATGGTCCGTTCTTCCCCTTGGATTTTTCTATAGGTATGCAAGGATGGAAGAGGGGACCGGTAAGGTATTTGCAGAATCTATTGAATGGAGAGAGTTTATCATAGGAACCATTCTGTCCTTAGCGATTATTTTATTATTATTAGGTTCTTCAGGATTTATAATACTCTCGGTGATTTTTTTTATTACCCTCCTCATCGGGAGATATTCAGAAAAAAGGATAGGTGGTATTACAGGGGATGTTTTTGGGGCTACTATTGAGATTAATGAGTTGATAACCATCATTTTATCTCTGTCATTATTTTAATGGATAAAGGCCAAACGAAGATTTTTTTAATTCGTCACGGTGAAGTAGCAAATGCCGTTGATAGATGTTACAACGGACATTATGATATAGACCTATCAACAGAGGGATTACGACAGATAGAGAGAATAGCGGATAGATTAGAAAATGAGCCAATAAAGGCTGTCTATTCAAGTGACTTATTGAGAACTATAAAAGGGGCAAGAATTATTGCCGAAAGACATTCGCTGGAGGCTATAAGTTTAAAGGAATTACGGGAGTTGAATTATGGTATATGGGAGGGGAAGAGGGTGGATGATATAAAGAGGCTCTATCCTGATGATGTAGAGGCACGGTATAGTGATATTGTCAATTTCAGGATTAGAGGTGGCGAGACATTACGAGAGATGAGGGAGAGGGTTTTGCTGGGCATAGAAGGTATTATTCATAACCATAGAGGTGAGAGTGTGGTTGTTGTGGCACACGGTGGAGTCAATAGGATTATTATCGTATGGTCACTGGATATGGATCTAAAGAATTTCTTTCGTATCAAGCAGGACTATGCAGCATTGAATATAATAAGCTTCTATAATAATGAAAAAGCAATTGTGGAATTAATGAATGGATAGTACATGGAGAAAGGTATTCTGCAGGTTTATACGGGCGATTGAGAAGGTAAGACCACCGCTGTAAACTTTGGGTCATCTATTTTTATTCCTTATAATAAAAAAAGTTATTCTGTTAATTTTTGAAATTTGTCCTTTTCTGCACCGCAGTCAGGACATACCCAGTCCTCAGGTAGATCCTCAAAGCGTGTCCCAGGTGGAATATCATTAACATCATCGCCTTTAGCAGGGTCGTATATATAACCACAAATAATACACTCCCATTTTTCCAAGGGAAAAACCACCTCCTTTATTTAGGCATTTTTAACTCTTCTTCCAGACTATTTTGTAGCTCTTTCAACATCTTCTCAAGGAGGTCTCTGTGAGTTAATTCCTGTTTTGCAAGGAACATGAACATATCCTTTGAAGGCGAGTCATCAGCTCTCTCAGCAAGTTCGATATAAAATTCATAGGCCTCTAACTCCTTAGGAATACCTATGATAATGAGTGCCTCAATCCTCTTTTTAAGTTCCTTTACCTTTTCCTTAGACATATAAAAATCTAAATAAACTTACCACCAAGATACCCAAGCCATGTTGCAAGGGCTGTCAGGGAATATACAAGGGCTACATAGAGCCATTTATTCCATCCCATTGAATACATGATTCCTGCATCAACTGTTCGCCATATCACACAGAGAGAGGCAACGATTAAAAATATTATACCAAATATTACCTTATTGGTGAAAATAAAAGTCTTTCTCCCTTGAAATCTTGTCCTCCAGTCGTAGATACCTGAACCATATGCTGAAGGAATTGCCATAAGTCCAAAAACCATTGAATAATAGGATGCAGTTTCAAAGGATGAATTATTTGTGAACAAATATAATGTTATGAGAGCCCCACTGACAGGGAAAAGGGAATTTGTAAAGTGGGTAGATATATGATGGATATGGATAATGAGTTTTTTTAATGGAATCATCGGTAATAAGCTATCATTTTTTTTATGCTATTCATAGGAAAAAATTGTTAAATTTTCATAAAAAGGATCTTCAATAAGGGTCATATCAATTTATTTTGTTGTCTTTAATTTTTATTCCTGCTAATTGGGCAGCCAACTTCACAGCTTCAATTAAACTTGATGGGTCAGCTACCCCTTTTCCTACTATATCATAAGCAGTTCCATGATCTACAGATGTTCGGATAAATGGGAGCCCGAGGGTAATATTTACTGCCTTTCCAAAGGAGACCATCTTTACAGGTATAAGACCCTGGTCATGATACATAACTACGATAGCGTCAAATTCAGTTCTTTTTACCGAAGTGAAAAGGGTGTCAGCAGGAAATGGTCCGTTGACATTTATACCTTCTCTTTGTGCATCATGTATCGCCGGAATAATTATTTTCCTCTCTTCATTACCAAATATACCACCTTCACCTGCATGAGGGTTAAGTGCTGAAACTCCAATCCTTACATTTAAAAAACCCCATAATTTCAGTGAACGATAGGTGAGCCTTATAACCCTTAAAATTTTTTCTTTCGTAATCAGCCGACTTACATCTTTCAGTGCATGATGGGTAGTTACCAGTACTACCCTTATATCCTCTCCTGCAATCATCATGGCATAATCATCGGTATGGGTAAATTCTGCCAGCATTTCAGTGTGTCCAGGATATGTATAACCTGCCATATGTATAGCCTCTTTATTTATGGGTGATGTTGTAAGTGCATCAACCTTTTTAGCCATTGCCATTTCCACCGCTACTTTTATGTATTCTATTGCAGATCTCCCTCCATCACGGGATGGTTTACCAGGATGGATTCCCTCTGGTATATTTTTTAAATCAAAAACAGAGACAGGAGAGGGAAGGGGAGGGATATGAAGATATTCAGCAGTCTTTTTCAGAAAAACTGCATCACCTATGATTACCGGGGTACAATATTTAAAAATATCCTCTTTTATAAATATCTTCAGGATAATTTCAGGGCCTACTCCTGTAGGGTCCCCCATGGTAATAGCAACGACAGGTAGCTTTCCCATTTCTCTATGGTCTATTTACCGCGTTAGAAAGGCGAAGACTTTCTAACGGGGTTTGCAGATTGGATACATTTGGGTTAGGCAACTGCTTTTTTAAATGTGCATTCTTTATTTCCACACCTGATTTCTATTGCTCCACCTCTTATCTTCTTCTCTATAAGGTATGGATGACCACATTCTGTACATTTTTCTGGAATTGGCTTATTCCATGTAGCAAATTTACATTGAGGATAATTACTGCAGCTATAAAATGTCTTTCCCTTCCTTGTCCTTCTCTCTGCAAGGGACCCGCCACACCCCTCAAGCGGGCAAGGTATACCAAGGGTAATCGGTTTTGTAAATCTACATTCAGGATACTTCGTGCACGCAAGAAATTTCCCATATCTACCATTTTTTATCTGCATAGGTGCTCCACATCTCTCACATTTCTCATTTGTAATCTCTAATAATTTTCCACTGTCCCCTTCACCTTCGCCTGCTTCTTTGAGTGGTCTTGTATTTTTACACTTTGGATAATCCGAGCATGCGAGGAATCTACCGAATCTGCCCCATTTTATCACCATAGTTTTGCCACATTTATCACAAATCTCAGAAGTCTGCTCAATTTCTTTTTTAATATCTCTCATTTTTACCTCTGCCTCTTTGATATCTGATGAGAATGGTTTATAAAAATCATTCAGTGCCTCAACCCACCCCTTTTTCCCCTCCTCAATCAGGTCTAATTCCTCTTCCATATTTGCCGTGAATTTTACATCCATTATTTTGGGGAAATTCTCGATCAGAAGATCAGATATCAGTAACCCGAGTTGGGTAGGGTGGAGCCTCCTGTCCCTTATTGCAACATAGTCCCTTTGCAATATGGTGCTCATGATAGATGCATAGGTGCTTGGTCTTCCAATCCCCTTTTCCTCCAATTCCTTTATCAGGGTTGCCTCTGTATATCTGGGCGGAGGCTGAGTAAAATGCTGATTCGGTTTTATATTGATAAGGGTGAGAATCTCTCCGATATTGAGCTGAGGTAATACCCCTTCAATCTCACTCTGTGCTGAACCTGGTTCAGGTTTACCTTCTGAGGTATCTTCATTATTCACTTTCATAAAACCAGGAAATCTAACCACAGAACCTGTAGCCCTGAATATACAAGTCCCATCCATCAGGTAGTTGCCCTTCGCCTCTATATCTACAGAGGTAGCATCAAGGATAGCAGGATTCATCTGACAGGCAACAAATCTATTCCATATAATTTCATACAATGATGCCTCATCGTTCTCAAGATACTTTCTCATAAGAGAGGGTTCTCTTAAAACTGATGTCGGGCGGATTGCCTCATGTGCCTCCTGGGCAATTTTTTTACTCTTGTATGTATTTGGTGTTGCTGGTAAGAAATCCTCCCCAAACCTCTCCCTGATAAAATTCCTTACCTCACCGATTGCCTCAGATGACAGCCTGAATGAATCAGTTCTCATGTATGTGATCAACCCCTCAGGTCCCTCATCTCCTATCCTAAGTCCCTCATAAAGCCTCTGTGCTATCATCATGGTCTTTTTTGCAGAGAATTTGAGTTTTCGTGAAGCCTCCTGCTGGAGAGTGCTGGTTATAAATGGCGGGACAGGATACCTCTTCTTTTCCCTTTTTTGAATATCACTGACTGTATAGGCAGCACCTTCTAAGCCTGATAGTATAGATTGAGCCTCCTGTTCACTTTTTATATCTGCCTTCTTTGTTCCTATACGATAGAGCCTCGATTCAAAAGGAAAAACTCCGGTTGATTTTAGGTTGGCAGTTATAGACCAGTATTCCTCAGGGATGAAGGACTTTATCTCCTTTTCTATCTCACATATAAGACGGAGTGCAACAGATTGAACCCTCCCTGCTGATAATCCCCTCTTTACTTTTTTCCACAGAATAGGGCTTATCTTATACCCTACAAGTCTGTCAAGTATCCTCCTCGCCTGCTGTGCATTGACCTTATTTTCTTCAATCCTCCCTGGATTTTCTATTGCCTTTTTTACTGCAGCCCTTGTAATCTCATGGAAGAGGACACGGAAGATTTTATTACTGTTACCCTTAGCCACTGTATTTTTATTTGAGTCATATAATTCCTGGGCAAGATGCCATGCAATTGCCTCCCCTTCTCTATCGGGGTCCTGCCCGAGATAAACAGTATCTACCTTTTTTGCTGCAGCCCTGAGTTCCTTTAATATCTTCCCCTTCCCACGAATTGTAATATACTCGGGCTCAAAATTATTTTCAATATCAACCCCAAGTTTTTTCTTGGGTAGATTCTTTATATGCCCTACAGATGCCTTTACAATAAAACCTTCACCGAGATACTTTTTCAATGTAGATGCCTTTGCAGGCGATTCAACTATGAGCAATGATTTTTGCATAGACAATAGATTATAATCAACGAGTTAAGTTAATCACTCTTACTCCATTTCGTAATGAAAGAGTTTTTTCAATTTAAAGATGATTCCCATTCATCATTAAAAAGCCTGTTAATATCATCACCCCACTCTCCTCCAGAGCGGCTCATGATAACAAAAGCGACTATAGATTTTATTTCATCAAGACCTATTTCAGTATCTGAAAGATACTGTGCCCTCTCGATAATCTCCTCCTGCATCTCATCATCTATAAAACCAAGTTCCTTTAATCTGATAATAAAACCATAGGCATCTGGACTGAAATTCATCCTTTCGACAGGTGTCAAAACTCTCAGGGCATCAGATCTGCCCTCTGGTCTTTTTAAAGGAGATTTTACCTTTCGAACCCCGAGTATTTCTCTGATCCATGAAAATGCAGCATTGATCTCTTCTATGTTATACCCCTCCGAAAGCAGATATTCAACAACTTCATTTTCATTGAATGGCTTTTCCTTGCTCTTGAATATATGCTTTACAATTATCTCTATTATATTGAGAATACTTTCTTTCATATCAACCACGAACAAACATCTTTCCTGAAAGCTGTTTTATTAAACCTTTCAGCTCTAAGTTGAGAAGTATACCAGAAACAACACCAACCGGCAAATTGCTCTGTTCAATGATAGTATCTATATGCCTTAACTCTGTATCAATAAGTGAGAAAATAAGTTTTTCAGAACCTGTGAGATTACAATCAATATTTCTATTCCCTTTTTCAGGTTTTAAAAAAGCTCGGACATCCTGAGGGAATTCATTGATTATATCTTCCACAGATTCTACCAACTTTGCCCCCATTTTTATTAACCGATTTGTCCCCTGACTTTTAAGAACATTTATACACCCGGGAACTGCAAATACCTCTCTTCCCTGTTCAATTGCATGCCTTGATGTAATCAAAGAGCCACTCTTTTCTGCTGCCTCTGTTACCACAGTTCCGAGGGACAGACCACTGATAACCCTGTTCCTCTGAGGGAAATTCATTTTATTGGGTTTTGTGGACATACAAAATTCTGAAATAACAGCACCATGATTCATAATCTCATTCATCAGCTTAACATTTTCAGAGGGATATACGATATTCAAACCACAACCCAGCACTGCAATCGTTCTACCGCCACATGAAATAGCTGATGTATGTGCAATACTATCTATCCCCCTCGCCATACCGCTGACAATCGTTACCCCCATCTCTGCAAGCCCTTTGCTCATATTCTCTGTAACCAGTTTACCGTAATGAGTAGGGGAACGAGAACCTACCACAGCTACAGCAATGGCATCACTCTCTACAATTTTCCCCCTTACATAAAGAACAGGGGGTGGATCAAAGATAGTTTTAAGGTTTGATGGGTATTCTTTGTCATCAGTTGTTAATACGGTAACACCTGATTTTTGAATCTGATTTAATTCTCCATTTAATTCTTCTTCTAATCTAAATGATTTTATTGAGGATGCAGCTTTTTCCCTAATCCCGGCACCTTTCATTAATTCTTCCTGTGAGGCAGAAAAGACCCTTTCAGGGGCACCAAAATGACCCATGAGTTTATAATAGTTGACCCTGTCTACTCCATCCACCATATTTAATGCAATGCTGTATAATTTATTATCCATTTCTCTGTTTCACTTTTAAAAAATAGAATGGCTGGCGAGATAATTTTACGGATAAAGTCCTCTGATTAACATTGCATCAACAATCTTTTTTATTCCGATCATGAGTGCAGCAGTCCTGTTTTCTACCTTTTCCTTTTTAGTCATTATCATCATGTTGTTAAAGGCGTTTATGAGAATATCCTTTAACTTTTCATTAATCTCTTTTTCTTTCCAGAAAAAGTTTTGCAAATCCTGAACCCATTCAAAGTATGAAATAATCACACCGCCTGAATTGGCTAATATATCAGGGATAATAAATATCCCTCTATCCGTGAGGATTTGGTCAGCCTCAGGTGTTGTAGGACCATTTGCACCTTCAGCAAGTATCCTGCATTTTATCTTCGTTGCATTATCTCCATTTATCTGGGCTGATAAGGCAGCAGGTATCAGAATATCGCATTCCAGTTCTAAAAGCTCCAGGTTTGTAATCCTATCACCATACTTACTCTCTGAGAGGATATGATTTTTTTTTGAAAATTCATGGAGTTTATTTATGTCAAGCCCCTTTTTATTAAAGACCCCTCCCAGTGAATTGCTTACCGCTATCACCCTGCAGCCCATTTCATGTAAAATCTTTGCAGCTACATACCCAACATTTCCAAAACCCTGAACAGCTACCTCTGCACCATCTAAATTAATATTCAGTATCCTCGCTACCTCAGATGTTACATATACAACACCTCTCCCTGTAGCCTCACTTCTGCCGAGAGAGCCACCTATATTAACAGGCTTTCCTGTAGCAATCCCTGGCACAGAATAGCCAATCTGCATACTATAGGTATCCATAATCCATGCCATAGTCTGTTCATCTGTTCCAACATCAGGTCCAGGTATATCTCTTTCAGGACCTATCAAGGGAAAAATCTCGGTTGTATACCTCCTTGTCAATCTCTGAAGTTCACCCCTCGACATCTCTCTCGGGTTGCACCGTATACCGCCCTTTGCACCCCCTAACGGCAGGCCTACTAAGGCACACTTCCATGACATCCACATTGCTAAGGCAGTTATCTCACCAAGATTGATATCCTGATGATATCTGGTTCCTCCCTTGGCGGGACCAAGTGCAATATTGTGCTGAACCCTGTATCCCTGAAATACACTTAATCTGCCATTATCCATCTTAATAGGTATATTAACTATGAAGGCACATTTGGGCGACCTTAATCTCTCGGCAACATTCGGGTCCAGATCTAGTCTATCTGATACAATATCAAATTGCCTCACCGCCATCTCATATATAGGCGTATGATATTCAGGTTTTTCTCTTCTCTCTCTCACCATATCAGAATTGAATCAGCGAAAAAACTCCATAGTCTTTTAATTTTTCTCTGCCTCTTAAAAATGTTAGCTCTATAAGAAAGGCAAGTTCTACTATTTCCCCTTTTAATTCCTTGATAAGCCTTGTTGCAGCGTGCACAGTGCCACCTGTTGCAAGGAGATCATCTGCTATAACAACCCTCTCCCCAGGTTTTACAGCATCTTTATGTATCTCTATTTCATTGGTTCCATATTCAAGCTCATAAGCCGTCTTATGCGTAATATAGGGAAGTTTGCCAGGCTTTCTTATAAGTATTACCCCTGCATTTAATGCATAGGCAAGTGCTGCACCAATCACAAACCCCCTTGCCTCAACACCAACTACCAAATCAATATGTTTCCCAATATAGCGGTGACTTAAAATATCTATAGCCTGTCTGAAAGATTTTGCATCACTCAATAGAGTTGTAATATCTTTAAAAAGGATCCCCTTCTTTGGAAAGTCTGGGATATCCCTGATTTTATTCTTTAAATCAGCAATCATTCCTTTTTCCATTTCTTATATCTCCATAATTTTTAAATGCATAGAAAATTATAAAAAATTAGCCACAGAGTTCACAGAGAACACAGAGGAA